>DATDOQ010000407.1:0-8523 GCA_035293205.1 Bacteroidia bacterium | reverse complement strand
GTTGTAAAAATATTTGATCTCCAGGGGCAAATTGTGCTTGCAGTCTCAGTCAATGACCTGCGGAATGAACGTACCATTGCCCTCGATCTTTCCGGTGTGGCGGCAGGCATGTACATGCTCCAGGTAGAAACGGAAATTGGAATCGCCTCTTACAAGCTGATCATCGAATAATAACAAGCTGCCCGCTGAATACGGATCCCCGTGTTCGCGGGCAGTTTTTTCTCCAGGATTCATCAATAATTTTTAGTGTCTTGTCTTCGTGCGTTTTTTCGTGTCCGCCGAGGCGGATGGCTATAGTCTTTGTGCTCTTGCTTGGATACGAATACTTTTTCAAAAAACAGAAATAGGCATTGAATATGGATAAAAGTCCAGGAAACGGCATTAATAGGCCACTTTTAGCAGCCTAAAAACCATGGTTTTTTCTATCAGGCTTGCCGGATTTTTTATAACTTCACCTGACTTTATCCGTTATTAGTATCCACACTTAAAAGCAAATCCATGAAACAAACTCTACTCACATTCTTTTTTGGTGCAACACTCGCGCTTTCAGCAATCGGGCAGTCCACCGCCACGAATTTCAATTGCAACGATTGCGATGGCGGTTCACATGATCTTTTTGCTGAACTCAATTCAGGTAAGGTGATCGTAATTGCCTGGGTAATGCCCTGCAGCGCATGCCTTGGGCCTACACAAACCGCTTACAGCGTAGTTGAAGGTTACGCAACGTCAAATCCCGGACAGGTATTCCTTTATGTAGCGGATGACGTTGCAAACACCAACTGTTCAAGCATTGCCGGCTGGTGCAACTCGAATAACATGCCGAATGCAGTTCCATTCTCGAATTCCTCCGTCAATATGTCGGATTATGGTTCTGCCGGAATGCCGAAGATCGTTGTGCTCGGCGGTGGATTTAACCACACCGTTTATTTCAACCAGAACAATTCGGCAGCAAACAACGCGACGGCCATTAACAATGCAGTGACCCAGGGACTCGCCGATGCAACAGGTATTAATACTGCAATTGCCACACGTCAGATCAGCTTGTTCCCAAATCCGGCGAATGAAGCCACAACGCTTTCCATTTTCACTTCCACTACATCAAAAGTTACTGTGGAAATCGTTAATGCGCTCGGACAGGTAGTTCTTGTGCCTTTTACCGGAAATATCATTGCCGGTGAAAATAAGATCACGATCGCAACAGGCGTTCTCAGCAAGGGAATGTATTTTGTCCGCATCATTGAAGCAGACCGTACAACCTTGCAAAAATTGGAGATCACAGATTAACAGATAACTTTTTTCATTTTAGAAGGCCGGCTCTTAGGAGTGGCCTTTTTTTATTTTACAAATATCCACGCGTCGACGCCAAATTTCTGATGCATTTCTGCCTGGCGCTCCTGGATGATGTCACTGGAAGGTGAACTTGCAAGAATCACATAATAAAGATTCGCGTTAAGCATCATCGTGGCAGCGACCCCTTTTTTCTGCCAGGCAATCACACTGGATTCCGCATTGGTTTTTACACGGAATGCTCCGGCAACAAGATGGCTGGTTTTGCCGGACGGGGGGGTAGCAGATAGTACTTTTGGCGTTTCAACCTTAGGCGCAACCACAGGTGCTGCTTTTGCTTTTTTTATTTCTTTCGTTTCCGTTGCTATGGATACGACTGATTTTTTTGTCTTAATTTCCTGGTTCGCCGCTGAATTCTGAACATGCACAACTTGCGCCGGTATGACTTTTGGAATAATATCCTGCTGATCTGCCCGGATCCCGGAAGTATCGCCGAAACAATATAAAAAACCATCCCTTGAGGCGGCATAAATTTTTCCCTGGTCGGCAACCGGCGTGGCTTCAAATATTCCTGAATAATAATCAAGCGTATTAAAAATACCTGCCTGATCGTACCGGTACAAATGAATTCCTCCATAACCGCCCGCGATCAGCTTGTCCTGCACAAACAAGGGCGTTGAAATGGAAGATCCGATCCGTTGCCGGAACAGCACAATTGGCGTGAGATATTTTTTTATTCCGTCCGACCCTTTCACAAGCGTATCAGTTCTTGTGCGATCATATGACACTACGGTCAGGTAACCATCAATGCCGGTAAAAGCCGCCATGCACGGATGAGCGCCATCAATATTATAAGCGTCATTTACGGCGACACTGCCGATCACACCACCTTTCCAGGACGAAAACTGAAAATCATTCACCGGGTAATACCAGTCCACCGCGTGTTCCGGATCACGGCGCGGGTTGAGCTTATACACGCCGCCTTTTCCCTGGATGTATTGTTTCTCAACTGCAACAAGCAGGCAGCTGTCGCCAGTCACCACAGGCGTTCCGTCGATATCAGAACCGATAAAAAAATCCCAGTCGAGCGCGCGCGTATGCAGGTTGTAACCGTACACATGACCGGACCCTGCCGCTATATAAATGTGATCGCCGATACGCACAGGCGAACTTTCGGTAACCAGATTGCCGCCATGCTTGTCCGCATCGGTCTTGCTGTAGAGCTGATGATCTTCAAATACGCATGGATAATTCACCGAATCGTTTTTCCGTATTTTTCTTCCGGGCTCAAAAGCAATAAACCGTCCATTCTCCAACCCGATGTAAGCAGTATCCTTGAAGATCAAAGCGGATGCGTCCACATCGCGGCTGTAGCTGGCCGTCTGCGACACATTCATTCGCCAGATCTCTTTACCGGAGAAATAAGAAACAGCCCGGTAGCTTTCCGCGCGTTTGGCGGCTATGGGATTTTTCAGCCCCTTCCGGCTGCCCTGCAGGATCAGGATGCGGTCTTCCGGGTTTTCTGCGCTGTCGTTCACCCAAATGGTGCCGGTGCCTTTCAGAATATCATCGTATAAATATTCCCAAACAATGTTTCCGTTCGATGCGTCAATTTTTTTCAGGTGATGATCGAATGCGCCCTGCAGTAAAAATGTTTTTCCATTTTCATCCACCACGAGCGGCTGTCCGGTCCAACCCGCTCCATACCACTCCTCTTCGCCTTTTTCTGCCGATACGATCGTTGATCCGCTGCCAAGAAACAATTTCCAGATAACATCGAGCCGCCCGGATGCGCTGTCGCCATAATAATTCCGTTTTTCGTTCCCCAGAAAAGTTCCAAAACGGATCGTCACCGAATCTTTTTCCTTTGCCAACAAATCAATCAGGCTGGAAGGAGGGATGCGTTCGCCGTATTCACTCGCATCCGAAAAAAGCGAACAAGCTGTCTGAAAAATGGTCAGCAGCAAAACGAGGAATAAAAAACGAATGCAATATTTCAGGCAAAGTGCCATGATGGGTTATCCGGAAAAGGTTCCTGTAAGGTAACAAAAATTTGCTGAATGGTAGTAAGGATGAAGGAAATCCGGAATTGCGGAGTTGCGTTTAAATACACCGGTTTATCTGCCGAAGCGCGGCATGTGCGAGCGAAGGCAGACCTCTTCACCTTAACCGTGGCGGCTGTTTGCGCTGTGTTCCGATGCAAACTTATGTTGAAGAAAGCACTTCCGGCAATTATTTGCGAATGATATATTCCACGCGCGGAGGATCCGAATGAATGTTCCGGACATTGAGCGGCTGACGGACGATCTGAACAGGAAGGGTATTGTTTTGCGGACTGGCGCTTGCATAATCCACAACCACGCGAAACATTTCAGGACGGATCTCCTTGTAAAGTTCTACTGGTACAAGGAAAACCACTTCCACCTTATCTGGAAAAGTTTTAAGCTGGGCGGTGGAAGGCACATTCACAGCCTCGACCGGAACGGTCAGACGGCCTTCGGTATATTTTCCCACCGGAATCACCAGCTTCACTTTTGCAGGTTTTATATCCACCTGTTGCAGATCAGCGGGCAATACCAGCCGCGCGTTTTCAGTGACTGTTTTGTCGATGTCCGTAAAACGTTTTTCTTCTGTTTCGACAAATTCGATGCGTTTCACCAATGCTTCGGCGCCGCTGACTATAACAAACGGTGGCTCTGCCCGGATACTGTCAGCAAGGCGATACATAGGCGCGGTGGTAACGCTGACTTTTGCCCGGACCGGAACTTTTTTCGCGGAACGTCCCGCAAAGCTCAGCACAATCGTATCGGGCAGAACACGCAAAACACGCAATCCGTTGCCGACGGGACCTTCGAGGCGCGTAATTCCTAAGCTTGTTGACAAAGCAAAATCACCTGAGCCGAGTGAACGTGAATTACGAAAATCAAGATTAACGGGCCGCACTGCTTTCGAGAGCCGGTAAGCAAAGAATGTAAAACCGCTGGCTGCCACCTGCACGTCTACCGAATCCGGCAATTCCACAGGAACCAAAGCCTGTTGCGGCAAATGGGAATAAGAAACAGGAACCCGGATCAGCTGCGTGTATTCCTTGGAGAGCGCCTGCAGCAACCAGAAAAGACCGGCTATCGCAACGCAGACCAGAAAAGAAGATCCCCGCCTGTTGAAGAAAGTTTTTTTTTCCGGTTTGTCGGGCGTTTCCCTTTGCAATGCGCGCGAATTATTTGATCAGCCGTTTATTGTTTCGGCTCTTCGATTTTCACGTCCGTCGACTCGCTGTTATAGGCTTTGGAATTTTCAAGCGAAATACCGGATTTTAAAACCTGCAAACGATTGCCGCCTTCAACTTCAATGAGAAACGTTTTATTGCGAACCTCCTGCACTTTACCGATAATTCCGCCGATCGTGACAACCTTAGAACCCTTGCCGATTTCATTGATATAGCTGGCGATTTCTTTCTGCTTTCTTTGCTGCGGACGGATCATAAAAAAATAGAATACCACGATAATCAGCACGATCATGATGATGTTCATTGTTCCGGGACCGAATGCCCCGTCTGGTTTTGCGCCTTCGGTTGCAGCCTGGAGCAGAAGTGTTGAAATTGACATAGGTTGGTTATTTTAAAATTTGGTCTGTTTACTTTTTGTTTAATGTCCGTGACCGTCTCCTTCAGAATGCCCATGTCCGTCGTCGGCAGAATGCCCGTCGCCGCCGCGTTCTTTGGGAACGACCACATCCGCTTTGATGGTGATCACTTTTGTTGCCTCTTTGCAATTGGTCGTGATGCGCACATCTTTTTGCTGGCCGCCGGATTTGCCTTCGCTGTTGAACTCGACGCTGATCTCACCTTCACCTCCCGGAGGAATGAGCTCTTTCGGAAATTTCGGAACCGTGCAACCGCAGCTTCCCACCGCGTCATTGATTTGAAGCGGCATCCCGCCAGTATTCCGGAATCTGAAAGTTGTGGCAACCCGTTCACCCTGCGAAATTTTACCGAAGTCGTGCATTTCACGCTCAAACTTCATCTCAGGTTCACGGCCTGAAGGCGCATTTCCGCTTGCTGTTGAAGAAATATTCACCAGGTCGGTCGACACCTTGTCAGCCTTCTTCGGGGCACAGGAAATAAATGACGCAACTAACGTCACTGTAACAATGGAAAGGGAAAAACTTTTCGCTTTCATAATCTGTTCTTTTTTTTAGTAGGCAAATTTACAAAAATGATGAAGTACGAAATACGAAAAAGTACGAATTATGAAAAATTATTTACGACGTACTCCCATTATTATCCAATTATCACATTATCACATTATCACATTGCCACATTGCCACATTACCACATTCTCCATTATTCCATCAACCCCCTGCCCGTTTTCTGCATCGTTCCATCCGTACGGAAATCAATAACGATCTTATCGAGGATGCCGTTGATGAATTGTTTGGATCGTGGCGTACTGTATGTTTTGGAAATTTCGATGTATTCGTTGAGCGTGACTTTGACGGGTATGCTTTGAAAATGAAGCAGCTCTGTAATTGCCATTTTCATCAGGATCACATCCATTACAGCGATCCGCTCAACTTCCCAGTTGCGGGTTTTTTCCGAGATCAGCTTTTCACTGCGCGCATTTTCCACGATGGTTTTGCGGAAAAGGTCCAGCACAAACTGTTTGTCCTCTTCCGGATCTTTGAAAAGTGAAGCAAGATATGGCTCGCGGGTTTCCGTGCTGCCTTCGAGCGTGCGGATGAGCGAAGGCGCGACGGCCATGTTGAGATCGCCCGGCCAGTGCATGTTTTTCTCTTCGAGAAATTGTTCCACCGATTCGTTGTCCGCAATATATTTTTTGAAAAGTTCAACAACAAATTCCTGGTCCGCCGAATAGGAATCCTGGCTGCCGGCCATGTACGCCATATACCTGTCCCACTTCCGGATATCTTCCCAAAGGTTGCGGGCAAAATTCATTTCCTGCTCCGATTGCATTGTCAGACCGCGCATTTCCGCTTCCTTATGAAGTTTGGCGTGGGCGGAAAGCTGCACCAGCAGGCGATTGTTGACAAAACGCAGGTTGGGATCCAGATCCTCCGGGGTGGGAAGCATTTTTTCACGTCGCTGCTCAATCTGGTTGCGGGCAACACGCGCTAATTCTTCCAGCAACAGGAGCAGAAAAATGTACAGCTCGTACGTTTTATCAATGCTCCGCATCAACTCTCTCTCCCCGCGAACCATATCACCATCTTCCGACTGGAAAAAGCCGTAAAGGGCTTGAAGAGCTTTGATTCGCAGGTATCTTCTGTTAAGCATAGTTTAAAGAACGATTTAAATAAATTCCAAAAAGAAAAAAAATCCATCCGCCATAGGCGGACCAAATAAAACAACAGATTTCAAATTCCAAAAAAAACAAAAAATTAAACTAATTCTGCGGTCCAGGAGTCAGAAGTGTACTGCGTGCAAACTTGTTGGCCTTTTTGAAATTTGTTCTGTAGAATCTCCTTTGTTATTTGTTTTTTTGTCCGCCTCTTCGGCGGATGGAATTTCTTCTGTTAGCGTTTTGTCCGGATATGAGCTATGGCAGCGATTCGTTCTTCGGCCATGCGATTGGCAGCCATGTAGGTAGGAATATGCTCCTTCTTCGACATGGCGAAAATTCCGGCTGTGGTTACATAGATATTTTCTGCCTGCTCAAGCGCATATTCACGACCGTATTTCGCTACCTCTGAATACACATTGATCAGCCCGCCCGCGTTTACCACATAATCCGGCGCGTAATGAATACCTTTCTCCATCACAATTTTTCCGTGCCTGGTTTCGTCCGCCAGCTGGTTGTTTGCCGCGCCGCAAATAATGGAGCATTTCAACCTTCCAAGCGTATTGTCATTGAGCGTTGCTCCCAACGCGCAGGGTGCGTAAATGTCCACATCGAGATCATAAATTTCATCGCCATTAACAACTTCGACAGACGGATGTTTCTTTTTTACATCGGCAACGCGGTCTTCGTAAATATCGGAGATGAAAATTTTTGCGTCTTCTTTATCCAGGTAGGTGACAAGGTGTGAACCGACATGACCTACACCCTGCACCGCAATTTTTTTCCCGGCCAGGCTGTCATTTCCCCAGCGTTCTTTCGCAGAGGCTTTCATGCCCATGTAAACGCCGAAAGCAGTTACAGGTGATGGATCACCGCTGCCGCCAAGAGCGGGGGGAATTCCGGTTACGTGCCGCGTTTCCATGTGCACAAATTCCATATCGCGCGAGCTGATGCCGACATCTTCGGCGGTTATGTATTTTCCTCCGAGACTGTCAACAAATCGTCCGAACCGGCGCATGAGCGCTTCCGTTTTATCTTTTCTTGCGTCGCCGATGATCACCGCTTTTCCGCCGCCCAGATTCAATCCTGCAACGGCCGCTTTGTAAGTCATTCCACGGGAAAGCCGCAGCACATCGGTAAGCGCTTCAGCTTCATTGGCGTATGCCCACATCCGCGTGCCACCAAGCGCAGGACCAAGCACCGTGTTGTGAACGGCAATGATGGCGCGAAGTCCGGTTCTGTTATCGTTACAAAAAACAACCTGTTCGTGGTCAAAAACAGTCATATGTTCCAGCGGTCCTGCCGTGGCTGCCGCTGTTTTCGTGTCATTTGCAGTGAGCATAATAATGGATTGGAAAGTTCCCTGTTGAAATGCCTAACTTTGCGATGCACCGGGTCTCGCAGGGCACAAAAGTAGATGTTTTTTAGCAGCCAAATGCCGGTAAAGTAAACTTATATTATTATTTCAGCCACCTGTTTCCGGTGAATAACCACCCTTGAAAGCGCTAGCTGTTTTAAACCGATTTTTCTGGAAATACCGTTTGCGGTTTTTTTCCGGATTGCTGTTCATCACCATTTCCACATGGTTCAGCTTACAGCCGGTGGAACTCGTCGGTAAAGGCCTTGATTTCGCAGCTGTTGCATTTGAAAAAAATCTTCCCCGTTCAGAAGTGATGCCGGTTCTTTTTTGGTATGGCGCGGAAATTATTTTATACACGCTTGCTTACGGATTTTTTCTTTTCCTGAACCGGCAGACCATCATCGTCATGTCGCGGCTGATCGAATACGACATGAAAAATGAAATATTCGATCAATACCAGAAGCTCGATCAGACTTTTTACCGCAGCAACAACACGGGCGACCTGATGAACCGCATCAGCGAGGATGTGGGTCGAGTGCGTATGTATATTGGACCTGCAGTTATGTACACCACCACAAC
>DATDOQ010000406.1:0-2640 GCA_035293205.1 Bacteroidia bacterium | reverse complement strand
CTTTTGCCACCGCGCCAAAAACCGCCAGCGGCGCCAGGTACATGATGTAACCGGTGATTTTCAGCATCACATGCGCCACGGCGTCAAAAAATTCAATGATCGGTTTTGCTTTTTCTCCAATGGCGGAACAGCCTGCCGCGAATAGAATTGTGAAAACGATGATCTGGAGAATGTCGGGCTTCAGGAGCGCCTCGAAAATATTTTTCGGAAAAATGTGCAGGATGAACTGAACCCCATTGAATTCCTGTGGCGCAGCGATTTTCTCAAGCGCGGAAGAAACTTGCAGCGATTTTCCCGGCTCAAAAAGATTGACGATGATCAATCCCATCGAAAGCGCGATCAGTGTCGCGAATGTGAAATAAACCAGGGTTTTGATCCCGATACGGCCCATCGCGGAAAAATTTCCGGACTTAACCAGCCCGGTGAGCAGCAGTGAAAAAACCAGCGGAGCAACAATTACTTTAACCAGGTTGATGAAAATATCGCTCAACAGCTGGTACCATTTCACCTTTTCAGTGGCAAATGTTTTTAGAAACGCCCGTGTTTTATCGCTTAATGCGCCGTATTCGATGTCACCCCAAATCTGGTGATGCGCGATGATGCCGGCGACAACGCCCAGCACGAGGCCAAGAAATATCCATGCTGAAAGGCCGGGCGCTTTGCGTAACATCAGAAAATTTTATGGAGTTGGTGGAGCGATTGTTCCTATCTCAAGCAGAAGATCAGGTAAAAGACCAAGCACAAGGGTGGCAACTGCAGTTACAAATAACAGCGCCTGGTGCTGATTGGTTGCAGTAAGTGCTGCTTCTCCGCTTGCCGGCTTCAGGAACATGGCGATGATGATGCGGAAATAATAATAAACGCCGATCAGCGAAGTAACGATGGCAAGAATAACGAGCCAGTGCAGACCTTTATCCAGCGCCGCGGAGAGGATATAATATTTTCCGAAAAACCCAGCTGTGGGAGGGATTCCCGCAAGGGAAAGCAAGGCAATGGTCATTGCAACAGCAAGCAGCGGATTTCTTTTGGCAAGTCCGTTGAAGTTGTCGATCGAATCGCCACCGGTTTGACGGATCACATTCAGCAACACGGTGAAAGCTACAATGGACGCGATGGAATATGCTGCAGTATAAAAAATAATTGCTTTTGCGCCATACCCGACAAACGCGGTTATTGCCAACAGCAGGAAACCCGCGTGTGAAATGCTGGAAAACGCAAGCAGTCTTTTTACCTGGGTCTGAACGACGGCCGTTACATTGCCAATCACCAACGTCAATCCGACCACAACGGCCATTATGGGCATCCAGAATTCACTGGCTGGACCAAGAGCGTAAGGGCTCAGGAACAAACGCATGATCGCAACGATCGCCGCGGTTTTCACAATTGTTGCCATAAATGCGGTAACAGGCGTTGGCGCGCCCTGGTAAACATCCGGCGCCCAGAAATGAAAAGGCGCGGCGGAAATCTTAAACAGTAAACCAACTAGCAAAAGGATAATTCCGCTGTAAAGAACAGGCGTTCCGCCATTGGCAGCGATGTGTCCGCCCATTTGCCGGATGTCGAAAGTTCCGGTTGCTCCATACAGCAGCGCAATTCCGAAAAGCAGGAACGCGGAAGCAAACGCGCCCATCAGGAAATATTTTAAAGACGCCTCATTGGAGGCAAGGTCATCTTTTTTGCTCCCTGCCAGCACGTACAATGGAATGGAAAGTATTTCAATGCCGAGAAAAAGCATCGTCATATTGTTATAGCATGTCAGCATAATTGCGCCGATCACGGAAAAATAAATGAGCGAAGCATGATCCGTGCGCGAATCCGGTTCGGCAAAAAATTCGCCGGCCATGATAAACCAGAGCAACGCGGTGACAAGAATAATGACTGAAAAAATGATAGCGCTTTCACCGAACTCCAGCATGCTGAAATACTGCACCGTTGAATTTTCGGCGGTCAGCGCAACATACGAAGGTATCTTGTGGGTGCTAACGAGTTTGCCATTCACATCGATCGCTTCCACCATTCCTCCAAAATATGGCGCAAGAATACCGTCATCAAACCACCAATAAAGTACCGCGGTTGCGATCGCGGCTAACAGCCCGATAATTGCGAGGGGCTTCACGGCTTTTTTCAGCCGGAACACTTCCGCAAGCAGAATGAAAAGGCCGAATGCGAGTAAAACAATAATCACTTTCATATGCTTCGATCGCGTTTAACTGTATTAGGGTGTTATCGTTTTTTGGCTGGAAGCAATTCCCTCCAGCAGCAATTTTACATCGTTGTCGATCAGGCCGAGAATGGGTTGCGGGTAAACGCCGAAAAACAGGATGGCAGCGGCGATCACAAACAGCACTGTAAATTCATTTCGCGTAAGCGCGGCAAATGTCGCTGTTACGCCGCGCACTTCGCCGAGCATGATCGCCTGGAAGCTACGCAGCATGTACACCGCGCCAAGAATAACAGTCAGACCTGCAAAAACCGCGGCCCACATGCTGAACCGGTAAATGCCGTTGATCAAAAGAAATTCGCCGACGAATCCGCTGGTCAATGGCAGCGCCACGGATCCGAGCAGGATGATCATGAAAAACGAGGTGAATTGCGGCGAAACATTGCGGATTCCGCCAAGCTTGCTCATCTCGCGCGTTT
>DATDOQ010000405.1:0-3117 GCA_035293205.1 Bacteroidia bacterium | reverse complement strand
GGGCAACATCCCGCTGGCGCAAAGAAATTTCTTCATCCGCCAATCGAGTCAGCTCTTCGGCCGGAAGCTGTTCTCCCTGTTCGCGCACCTTTTTCCGGTTCTCCTGTTGTAGCCTGCGGACAGCTTCACGTTTGTCCTGGTATTCATTATAAACAGGCCAGAATTTTTCTGCTTCAGCCGGAGTGAGGTTGAGATGTTTGGTAATGAAAGCAACTTTCAGGGCCTGTACACGTTCCGCGCCAGTTCCCGTTTGTACCGAATCCGGTCTGCCCTTCTGACTTTGCGCATCCAGGCGGCCCGCCAAAAAGCTGAGCAGAAAAACAGGTATGAGCAAAATATTTTTCATCATCCGCATTGTCATGGCTTCGGCGTGTTTGTATCGATCAATTCGGAAGCGTCGGCATTATCATCGAGCAAATAATCATATATCGATTGATCAAGGCCTGGTTCATCGCTGATAACTGTAGCAAACTGATCGATGAATTCGGCGACTGTGCTTTCATCCAGCTGATCAAGATGAGCAATGACATCTTCCTTATTCACATGGACGGCAGCAATGGGCGCAGGGTTTAATGGCTGTTCCTTTTTAATGTTTTTTGGTACAACGGCTACTCGCTGCGCAGCGATTTCCTGTGTTTCAATTTCTGTTTTTGCTGGCGCAGGCGGCAGCTTTGGTTCAACCAAGGGATTATTTTCGTTTTTACTTATTTCGCCAAGTTGCTTCGGCCGGTTTTCTTCGCGATTCATAAACCAGACGGTGAGAGCGATAAGGAGCGCTGCTGATGCTGCTATGGAAATGGGCCGCGCAAACCGGCGCAGGTATTCGTTGAAAACAACAACGCGTCCTTTGGCAGCCCGGCCTTCTTCTTTTGCAATGCGTTCCGCGATCCTTCCGGCTAACGTATCGAAATAACCCGGCGGAACATCAGTCTGCTTTTCACCCGGAAGATATTGCATGCCCGCACGGAAAATGATCTTATCCGCCAGCTTTTCGAAATAATCTTCCGGAATGCTGAAACCTTCATCCTGCTTCAGGTTATCCAGCGCGATTTTCGTGTTCAGCTCCCTGTCGAATTCGCTGAAATAGTTTTCCGGCAAGACAAAATTTTCTCCCATGGTTTTTGCGTGAAGCCCAGCAAGAGCTACGATCCGTTCCGCGAGATCATCAAAATAATTTTCCGGAAGAACAAATCCGTTTTCTGCAGGAAAACCAGCAATGGCATTTGTAATGGAGGCGGCATCAGAAAAATAATTTTCAGGCACGACAAAAGTTCCTTCCTTTCCCCGCAGCGCGAGCAGGGTAGGGGCAAACTTCGACAAATCATCAAAATCAGCAGGAATGTTTTTATCGTTCAGTTCGTTCATTTTAGTTCAACTGTCAGTTGCCCGTATGTACGCTTCAATTTTTTTGACCGCATGATGATAGGAGGCCTTCAACGCGCCGACCGATGTGTCAAGAATAGTTGACATGTCATCATATTTCATGTCTTCGAAATATTTCATGTTAAAAACCAGCCGCTGTTTTTCGGGCAGGGTTTGGATGGCCAGCTGCAGTTTTTTCTGGATCGCATCTCCGCTGAACTGATTGTCATCTTCCAGCTTGCCTGCAATATTATATTCCACATCCCCGTAACGAACAAATAATTCAGTTTTGCGCTGGCGTATAAATGTGATCGTTTCATTCGTTGCTATACGATACAACCACGTGTAAAGCCGGGAATCTTCTTTAAAACCATCCAGCCCTTTCCAGGCTTTAATAAAGACATGCTGCAGCACATCATCCGTATCATCATGATCCACGAGCATGCGGCGGATATGCCAGTACAGGCGTTTCTGGTAGCGCTCCACGATAAACCGGAAGGCCTGCTGCCTGGTTTTTTCCTCGCGGAACTTCGCAATCAATTCCTTGTCGCTGGACTCGTTCATATCCGGGTTAAAACGAAAAACCTATGCGCAGGATTCCGGTGAAGTATTAGTTTGCGTGGCATTTATCCTTTTCTGCCAATGGCACGGAGCGCAGCATTCACCACATCCGGCGTATCAAGCCCGTACTTTTTCATCAGCTCATCCGGGGATCCGCTTTCGCCGAAAGTATCATTCACGGCCACCATCTCTAACGGGGAGGGAAAATCGCTGGTTAAAACATGGCTGATGCTTTCTCCAAGTCCTCCGAACTTATTATGCTCCTCGCACGAAACAGCGCACCGGGTTTTCCTTACTGAATCTAAGACGGCTTGTACGTCTAAAGGTTTAATTGTATGAATATTGATTATTTCCGCTGAGATTCCCTGTTGCTGCAGGATTTCCCAGGCCTGGATGGCCTTCCAGACAAGGTGGCCGGTGGCGAAAATGGAAACATCCGTTCCTTCGTAAAATTTTATTGCTTTACCAATCTCGAATTTTTGTTGCGGATCGGTGAAAACCGGCATGACTGGTCGCCCAAAACGCAGGTAAACAGGTCCTTCGTATTCAGCAATGGCGAGCGTGGCCGCTTTGGTCTGGTTATAATCGCATGGATTGATGACTGTCATGCCTGGAAGCATTTTCATCATTCCGAGGTCCTCAAGGATCTGGTGGGTTGCGCCGTCTTCTCCAAGCGTTACACCTGCATGCGAAGCGCAGATCTTCACATTTTTTCCAGAATAGGCGATCGACTGGCGGATTTGATCATAAACACGTCCTGTAGAGAAATTGGCAAATGTGCCGGTGAATGGAATTTTTCCGCCGATGGTTAGACCGGCCGCAACACCCATCATATTAGCTTCTGCGATGCCTACCTGGAAAAAGCGATCCGGGAATTCCTTCTCAAAAGCATCCATTTTGAGCGATCCGGTGAGGTCCGCGCAAAGCGCCACCACATTTGGATTTTTTCTGCCCAGTTCAAGCAGTCCCGCGCCGAAGCCCGAACGCGTATCTTTTTTTTCCGTGAAAGTATATTTCTGTTCCATAGATAAAATACGCGATCAGTACATTTTAACGGTTACCTGTCCGCCGGCTTCGATTTTAAAACGCTTTTCCATGGTGAAAATAGTGGAATGCGCCGATTTCGGGCGATAAATGATGCGGTAATTTCCGGGCTGCAGTATAATATTTTCATTCGGGATATTTTCATTCATG
>DATDOQ010000404.1:0-6241 GCA_035293205.1 Bacteroidia bacterium | reverse complement strand
ATCCCAGGCATTCAATCCGTTTTCAGATGAATACAAGGTATCGGTAACAGGGCTGAAGCAAAAATCAAACGGGTTTCGGTGGCCATAACTCCAGATCCAGTCGCAATTCGTGGCTAAGGGATCTCCGTCGTCGTAATAAGGATTATCGGTAGGCGGTGAGGCATTCGGATATTTGCTGATGCGCAAATGTTTGCCGTACGGATTGGTCAGCTTATTCGCATAATTCAGCGAAGGATTTGTCTGGTAGCTTCCCAGATCGCCGATTGTAAAGTAGATATGCGTGGAATCGGAAGGGCGAAAATGCAGGTTTCCACCGACGTGGTTACCTTGAATATTATTGGCAACATCGAGGTCAAAAATAATGGTCGGGTCGGTGCCGGCATTATTCACTTCCGTAAAACGCACCAGCCGGATGCGCTCATCCGAATTATAATTATGATTGTAATAAGCATAGATATAATGGTTGCTGCTGAAGTTCGGATCAACGGTTATCCCAAGCAGCCCGCGTTCAAAATCGTCATTCGTTGAATCGCTCAGGTCGTAAAAGATACCGATGTATGTATAGGCAGCGGTATAAATTTTAATCTGAGCGTCGCCGGCATTTCCTTTTTGAGTGAGAACCACCCGGCCATCCGGTAGAAAGTCAAATGCAACCGGGTACGAGAGCGAGGTTATGACGTTGGTAGTTGTATAAGTCTGGGACTTTAACATTCCACACAAGCCGCCAAAAAATAAAATAAAAGGTAAGATTTTTTTCATGTGTATGAATTAATTGCCGTTTTTAGGAATTCATAAAAAAACCGGATACGAATATACAAATATGCTTACCCGGCGAGGTCGATGTCTTATTTGTACCATCCCGGTTGTAATTTAGCGGACATCTTCGGATTAACAGGTTTCACCTTATTATCTTATCACACAACCCGTTTTTTTGAATAACTTATCAACAGGTATGGAAAATTTTCCCCATTTTATTTATTTATCGATAGGAAGCAATATGGGTGACCGGGCTAAAAACCTCCGGGATTCGATTAACTTTCTTGGCGGAACGGTTGGAAAAGTGCTCGAAATATCACCGGTGTATAAAACCGCAGCCTGGGGGAATATCCATCAGCCGGATTTTTTAAACATCGTTTTGAAAATGCAGTCCGCAAAAAAAGCCCCGGAGCTGATGGCGTCATTTTTAGAGATTGAAGAACGGATGGGCCGTAAGCGAATCGAAAAATGGGAGCCCCGGCTGATCGATATTGACCTTCTTTTTTATGGGGGCGAAGTCATCGATCTTCCGGATCTGAAAGTTCCGCATCCGGGCCTGCACCTGCGAAATTTTGTGCTGGTTCCGCTGAACGATATAGCCCCCGGTTTTGTTCACCCTGTCTTTCAAATAACCGTGAAAGACCTTTTGAAAGAAAGCAGCGATCCTTCTTTAGTGATAAGGGATTCAACACTTTACGTATAATAAAAATGAGGTTGTTTTATTTTACAAGGATTTTTCTTCAACAAAATGACGAAACGGGAGGATTACGATAATTTTCCACAGGGCCTAACTGTTTTCGGCGAATCCGGACGCAAAAAGTCCGGTATTTTTGCCCTGGTTTAACATTCCGGATGTCCGCAACAGGGTTTTCAACAGGCGAAATGTGGATTTATTTTAAAAACTGCGTTTCCGGAACTTGTAATTTATCGCACCGGCCCAGCCGGTGGCAAGAATCTGCAGTTACTGATCCCGAAAAATCGTAAAAAATGCGGACATCTTAAATCGCGCAAACCCTTACGTAGCGTGGTTTTCATCAAATCCTGAGGGTTGTATTATGGCACATACCAGCGGACTCGCATTTTAGCCCGAAATGTAGCCGGATCAGCGTTGCTAACCGGAAATGCGACTGGAGTCAGAAAAGCCAATTTTTCCGCTTAAATCACGTCAATCCCGCGCCAGATAAGGGTTTCAGCACTTACCCGGCCACTGTGAATATATTTGCGCGAATGAAATTTTCGATTGTGGAATTTGTTTTATTTTTGCCCCGTACCAAATGGAACAAATCCTGACCAGATTATGAAACAATCTAAACACCTAATCCTCGGACTCGCAGTCCTGGGAGCAATGAGCTTTACCTCTTGTACGGGGCTTGGCAAGATGGCCAAGAAAGAACCTACCGTAAAATACAGCGTTACGCCGAATCCGCTTCAGATGCATAATGACAGCGTAGCCGTATCAATCACGGTAACTTATCCTGCCAAATATTTTGGAAAGAAAGTATCGCTTACTGTCACTCCCCAGGTCGGCGATCATAAGTTTAAATCCGTCACTCTTCTCGGAGAAAAAGCGCAGGGCACAGGCACACGTATCGGCTACAAATCAGGCGGCTCTTATACCTACACGGACAAGCAGGCCTACACAACCGATATGAAAGATGCCGATTTAAAAGTGAGCGCAACCGGACAGGTAAAAAGCAAAACGAAAGAATTACCCGCGCGTGTCATCGGACACGGAACCATCATCACGCCCTACCTGATGAAAAATGATGATCGTCCGATTCTCGCCAAAGACCAGTTTGTGAAATTAATTCCAATGACCGTTACCGGACAAACGAACTTCGTCATCAGCACCACAACCTACATCGCGAAAAAAGGCATTAAAGACGAACCGATGAAGGCGGTGAATGATTTCATGAAAACGAATCGCGCCAATGTGATGATGGAAATAAAATCCGTGTCGATTTCTTCCTATGCATCACCTGACGGGGAAACGGACATGAACGCGAATCTCGCAGAAGATCGTTTTACAAAAACACGCGGTGACCTGATGAGCATCAATAAGGATGCAAAGACCGGTTACGAGCCCGCATCCAAAGAGCCTTTTTATCAGAAGCAGGTTACTGCGGAAGACTGGCCGGGATTCCAGGAGCTGGTTTCAAAATCAGATATTAAAGACAAGGATCTGATCCTTCGTGTTCTTTCCCAATATCCTGATGGCGACAAGCGGGAACAGGAAATCAAAAATATGGCGGCCACGTATGAAGAGCTGGCGCGCGATATCCTCCCTGCACTCCGCCGTTCCGTTGTGACGGTGAATGCCATCAAGCACAGCCGTACAGATGAGCGCATTCTTCAGCTTGCGCGTTCAACTTCCGACAGCCTTTCCGTGGAAGAGCTGCTGTATGCTGCAACTTTAACCAACGATATGAACGAGAAGCTTAATTTCTACCGCTCCGCTGAGCGTTTATATCCGAATGACTGGCGCACATCTAATAACGCAGGTTGTATCCTCCTTCAGCAGAACAAACTCCAGGATGCGAAATCGCAGTTCAACAAAGCAGACAAGCTTTCTCCGAACAACCCGGTTATCCAGAACAATATGGCCATCGTAACCCGTTGGGAAGGCGATCGCAAAACCGCAAAGCAGATGCTTGAAAAAGCAAAAGCTGCCGGTCCGGAAGTAAGCTATAACCTCGGGCTGATCGAGATCCAGAATGGAAATTACGCCGACGCCGTGACCGACTTTGGAACGATCAATTCTTTTAACGTAGCCCTCGCTAAAGTGCTGGCAGGCGATCCTGACGAAGCCCTGACCACGCTTGACAAGAGCCCGGAAAAAGATGACGCGCTTTCTTATTACCTGAAAGGCATCATCGGAGCGCGCAAAAGCAACAAAGACATGATGCTTAACAATCTTCGCACAGCGATCGAAAAAGATCCCTCGATGAAAGAAAAAGCCAAGTCTGATGTTGAATTCCTCAAATACCGCGAAGACGCAGAATTCAAATCGCTCGTAGGTCTATAATCTGGAAACGCCAAATGGTACAAAAGCCTCGCCGGAAACGGTGGGGCTTTTTCACATCTTGTTTTTTGTCAATTCCCAGGTAACGATCCCAACACTCACGGAAATGTTCAGCGAGTGTTTTGTGCCCAGTTGCGGAATTTCAATGGTTCCATCACATAAGTGGATCGTTTCCTGTCTGACCCCATCCACCTCATTACCAAAAATCAGCCCTGTTTTTTTATTTCCGGGCACAGTAAATTTTTGTAACGGAATGCTTTTCACTGTTTGTTCGACCGCAAAAATGGTGTAGCCTTCATTTTTTAATTCCGTGATCGCATCAGCGGTGTTTTGAAAATTTTTCCATTGAACCGTCTCCGTGGCTCCCAGCGCTGTTTTATGAATCTCGCGGTGCGGCGGACAAGGGGTAAACCCGCATAAATAAATTTTTTCCAGCAGGAAAGCGTCCGCCGTCCGGAACACAGAACCAACATTATTCATGCTCCTGACATTTTCAAGGATGAGCGCCACCGGATTTTTTTCAGATCGCCGGAATTCATTGACGGATTTCCGTGGGAGCTCTTCATTTAAAAGTTTACGCATTTTTAGCAGTTTGTTTAAAACTTGGCGGAAAAATACGGTCTTTCCGGGGTATTTTTGAAGGTTATGGGTAAGACGAATACCGCGCCGAAAGGGGATGCGGAAACCCCGCTGATGAAGCAGTACAATGCGATCAAGGCGAAACATCCGGGAGCCCTGCTGCTTTTCCGGGTGGGAGATTTTTATGAAACTTTTGGGGAGGACGCCAAAAAAACGGCGGCGGCCCTGGGCATTGTATTAACGAAGCGGGCCAATGGCGCCGCAGCTTACGTGGAGCTTGCAGGATTTCCGCATCATTCGCTGGATACGTATCTGCCGAAACTGGTCCGCGCCGGTTTCCGCGTGGCTATCTGCGATCAGCTGGAGGATCCAATGCTTACCAAAACCATTGTCAAACGCGACGTAACCGAACTGGTAACACCCGGAGTTTCCTTTAATGAGAAAGTGCTGGATCACCGGTCAAATAATTTCCTGGCTGCTGTGCATTTTGAAAAAGATCTTGCGGGTGTGGCGTTCCTCGATATTTCAACGGGTGAGTTTCTGGCCGCGCAGGGTTCACACACGTACGTCGAAAAGCTGGTTCAGAATTTCCGTCCTTCGGAAGTTTTGTTCTGTAAAAGCAGGAAAGGATTATTCACGGAGGTTTTTGGGGATAAATTTTATTCTTTTGGAATTGATGACTGGGTTTTTGCCGAAGATTTTGCTACCGAAAAACTCTTGCGTCACTTTGGAACAAGCTCCCTCAAAGGTTTTGGGGTGGAAGAAATGCCGGCCGCTGTGATGGCCGCGGGCTGTGCCCTGCATTATTTATCGGAAACGCAGCATAACCAGGTGAGTCATATATCAACGCTTACCCGCCTGGAAGAAGATAAATATGTATGGCTCGACCGGTTCACGATCCGGAATCTCGAGCTCTTCAGTTCCGCAAATGAAAATGCGCGCACGCTGATCGACGTGATTGATCATACCGTTTCTCCGATGGGAGCGCGTTTGCTCAAACGCTGGCTTGCATTGCCGCTCAAGGAAGTCAATGACATCAACGCGCGCCTCGAAGTGGTGCATGCCTTGTCAGGAAACGATGAATTGCGCGAAGCGGTGGTGAATTATATCCGGGAGTGTGGAGACCTGGAGCGGTTGGTAGCAAAAGCGGCGGCGGGAAGGATCAATCCGCGTGAACTGCAGCAGCTGCGCCGTTCAATGGATGTGATTGTGCCATTGAAAGAGGCTTGCTCGAATGCAATGAACGCGCGTTTGCAGGAAACCGGCGCCGGCATGGACGCCTGTGATGAGCTGCGCAACAAGCTGAGCCGCGAGCTGCACGCTGATCCGCCCGCGCTGGTGGCAAAAGGAAACGTGATCGCCTCCGGAGTTAATGAAGAGCTGGATGAATTACGGCGTCTCGCTTTTTCCGGAAAAGATTACCTGCTTCAGATCCAACAGCGCGAAAGCGAACGCACCGGAATTCCTTCGCTGAAAGTGGCATTCAATAATGTATTCGGTTATTACCTCGAAGTTACGAATTCGCATAAGGATAAGGTTCCTGCCGACTGGATCCGCAAACAAACGCTGGTGAATGCGGAACGCTACATCACGCCGGAACTTAAGACGTACGAGGAAAAAATTCTTGGCGCTGAAGAAAAAATTCTTGCCATTGAACAACGTCTTTTTGCGGAGCTCGTGCAGTCGCTTGGGGAATGGGTTACCCGTATTCAACGCACAGCCATGCTGGTGGCGCAGGTGGATTGCCTCGCCGGATTCGCGAACCTCGCGCGAAAAAGAAATTATGTGCGCCCGCATGTGAACGATTCATTTGTAATTGATATTAAAAACGGCCGACATCCGGTCATTGAACAACAGCTGCCGCCTGGTGAAACGTACATTGCC
>DATDOQ010000403.1:0-4326 GCA_035293205.1 Bacteroidia bacterium | reverse complement strand
GAAAAAGATATCGTGTACCGGAAAGAGCTGGAAGAACTGGAAAAGGAACATCCTGAATTTAAATTCATACCAACGCTTTCCCGCGCCGACGATTCCTGGAGCGGAAGAAAAGGATACGTGCACGCTATTTATGAAGAAATTTTTTCTGATAAACGACCTGCTCTTTTTTACCTCTGCGGATGGTCGAATATGCTAAAAGAAGCGCGTGAACGGCTGGTCGCAATGGGCTACGATAAAAAGGCAATTAAGTTTGAGGAGTACGATTAGAATAATGTGTTAATGAGTTAATGAGTTAATGTGCTAATGAATGGGGAAATGGGGGTAATCCTCCTACGCTACGCTCCGGCGGACAAGTGGGGAAATGGGGGTAATTCCCAAATCGTAATCCCGAAAGCCTTCGGGAGTACTTCGTAAATCGTAATTTCTTTGGCACGATTCTTCTTCTTTTCCCTATCATGTGCCGCTGGTTTTTTGTTGCTTTATTCCTGCCGGTATTTACTTCGGGGCAGTCCGACAGCCTTTCTAAAATTAATATGGCGGTCAAGCTGAACCTTGCCAGTCCATTTGATGTATTTAATTTTCCCACGATCAGCCTGGGGGCGGAACATAGGCTTACGAACCGGTTTTCGGTGGAGGGTGAAGCGGGTTACCAGATCTACCGGTTCAGGCAGCCCGATACTTCATTCGTGCGCGAATCGGGATACGTGGTGAAAGGCGGCTTGCGCGTTTACAAACCTTTTCGCTGGAGCCAACCGGTTGTGCACCGGATGCGTGGATTTTATTCCGGATTTTCTGTTTTTCAGCGGGAAGAAAAATACAATACGGCCGCTGAATATACGCGCGGGAGTGATACGACTAAGATCCTTGATTATTACTGGACAAGAAAAAGCGCGTGGGGAATTGACCTGCTGTTGGGATATCAGACAATCATCGGCGAAAGAGCGCTTTTTGATTTTTATGCCGGCATTGGATTTCTCCGGCGGAGTATCATCCGCAATGAATTGCAGTATTCAGCGGAAAACGGGGATCAGCTTGTTTCCAGCCCGGTAGTTGACGCTTTTCTTTCCAACCGTGATCTCGAGCTAAAACCGGGGACGGGATTAAGTCTCGCCTTCAGCGTGCGCATCGGATATATCCTCTATTGAACGGGTAGTTTTTTCCTCACTTTACGATTGTGAACCGCCGCTGGATCGAGTTTTCCTGTGTGTGGATCGTCACAAAATAGATTCCGGCAGGAAAACCTTCCAGATTAAAAATTGCATCCTGTCTCCCGTTATGATTTTCAGAAAGAATACGTTTTCCCTGTGCGTTATAAACCTGGATGAAAACTTTTCCGCCGGAATGCGCGCGAACGGTTAATCGATCAGTGGCCGGATTTGGAAAAACATCCACCGTGCCTTCCGCTAGCGGATGTGAAAAGGCCAGCATGTTCTGATCGGGGGTCAGAAAAACACGGTAAACAGTATCATTCGCCCAGGTCTGCACCGGATCATTTGCGACGGGAGAAACAATTCCGCCCACCAGGTAACCGGCAAGCATGCGGCCGCTGAGCTCGCGCAGACGAACAACCTCATTCGGATACGCAGGAATGGTTGACACAGGAATAAATTTCATGTTGCCTCCCTGCAGTCCGGGCATTTGTAATTGCAACGGAACCTGCGTCCATAATCCGGCAGCGTCATGAACGAGGACGGAAATATCGCTTACAAATGGAATGAGTGAATCAAGCGTGAGCTGTCCGGAGGAAGGATTGTAATTGTACAAGCTGAAACCGCCGAAAAAAACCGTGTACATGGTTTCGCTCACAGAATCAAACAACGGAACCATTGGGCAGGTGTAATTATTCATCAATTGATTAAAAGATGAATCAACCGTTGCGCCGGCAGCAGCATCAAACCGGATGGGCCAGGTGAAGGGCAGATCCACATCTTTCCGAAACACCCCGCTATAGGCATACCAGCCTTGCGCGCCACCCGGAAAGATCACCGGTCCGACATTCAGGTCGCGGCGGTGAAAATGATTCGTGTCTTCAAGCGATGAATAGTTTGCGATGGATAAATTAATGCCGTCATCGCTGATCGTAAATCTTTTGATTTTATTCGTATAGATCTGTATAAATGTAGGAATGGGCGGATCGGAGTAGCGCCCGGAAAAATCGTGGCCGAAAAAAATAAAACATTCTCCATTGGCGCAAGTCATTTCACCACCGCAAACGCGGAAATTGGTGTCGGCGATCTGGCGGATATGCGGAACGATCGAAGTGGAAGTCATCACCGCATTGATCATGTTATCGATATGAATGGCCGTGACCGTCTGGAAAGTCACATAATTATTTGTGAGGCTGTCCCAGCCAAATCCACCAACCATGTAGAGATAATCGCCCATGCGCCCATACTGCATATTCGTGGAGCGCAGCGGATCGGCCACAGAAAGCGGCAAGGGTGTGAGCGGCGATGTATAATAACTCCAGGTTGCCGTATCGATGACGACAATATCGTTATTGGCATATTGCACATCGAAGTTATCGTTGGTGGAAAATCCGTGCAGGCCATTGGTTCTTCCTCCCACAAAAAGCCATTTGCTACCTGATTGCGCAAACGCAAATGAATGGAGTCCGGGCAATGGTCCGGCAATAACCGGTTCAATTTCTATGGTAAAGGGAAGTGAAGATGACTGGGCCCATGCCAGCGTTGGCAGAAGGATGGTGATAAAAAAAGAATAGAGTTTCATATATAATACTGCTCCTAAGATAATGTAAATGAATTATTCTCGGGTAAATGTCCTCTAAGGCTATATTTTAATATATAATCCTATAAGCTTATAAAGAAGCCATCTCAAAAATAAAATATGCAAACACAAAGAGGCCGCTTAGAAAGATGCGCAATGAACAAAAAGTGTGTAATCCGGTATCCTTTTTCTTTGCGAACTTTGCGAATTCTCTGCGCACGCCGCGGTTAAATATTTTTGAAAAGAACGCTCTTATGACCACCGACGAAATTGCCGATACGTTAAAGCTAACCGCCCAGCTGATGGAACTGCACGGCGAAAACGCATTCAAAGCGCGGGCGCTGGCAAATGCTGCTTACAAGCTGGATAAAACAGGATTGAATCTCGAAGGAAAAACGCTGGAGGAGCTGGAACATATTGAAGGGATCGGAAAAAGCATTGCATCAAAGATCTGGGAATTGCAAACATCGGGCGAGCTTGGCGAATTTAAATCGCTGCTGGAAAAAACACCGGCGGGTGTGATCGAAATGCTGAGCGTGAAAGGCATCGGCCCGAAAAAAGTGGCGCAACTATGGAAAGAATTAGGCATCGAATCGCCCGGGGAACTTTTGTACGCATGTGGTGAAAACCGGCTGGTATCGCTGAAAGGTTTTGGCGCGAAAACGCAGGAGAGCATTAAAAAGTCGATCGAATATTCACTTTCGAATCGCGGGAAATTTCATTACGCGACGGTGGAAGGAACCGCGTTTGCGCTGGTGGAGTTTTTGAAAAAACAACTGAAGACGGAAAAAGTAAGCCTGGCAGGCGATATCCGGAGAAAATCGCTGATCATCGAAAAAATTGATGTGGTGGTGGCCGCGCCGCAAGAAAAAATAAGTCTCGATACTTTTTCCAATCCTTACCAGGTGCCGGTCAATATCATTTGCTGCGGCGAAGACATTTTTTTCGATGAATTGTTTCGCGCTTCCGGCACGGTGGAACATTTGCAGCAATTAGGCGAAATTGCCGGTAAAGGTTTTCCATCCGAAAAGGATATCTACAAAAAATGCGGGCTCTGTTATATTGAACCGGAGCTGCGCGAAGGCGCGGGCGAAATTCAGCTTGCAAGAGAAAACCGGTTGACGAAGCTGATCGAAGAAACGGATATCCGCGGTATTCTGCATAACCACAGCAAGTGGAGCGACGGCATGAACACGATAGCGGAAATGGCGGGCCGGTGCGTGGAAATGAAAATGGAATATTTCGGCATTTGCGACCATTCGAAATCCGCTTTTTATGCCGGCGGACTTAAGACAGAACAAATCCCGGAACAGCATAAAGAAATTGACGCGCTGAACGCCGGTTATAAAAACTTCCGGATTTTTAAAGGAATTGAAAGCGATATCCTCAACGATGGTTCGCTCGATTATGAAAATGATGTGCTCGCCACTTTTGATTTTATCGTCGCCTCCGTGCATTCAGTTTTAAAAATGGATCTCGAACGCGCGAATACGCGGCTGATCAAAGCAATCGAAAATCCGTTCACTACGATCCTTGGTCACCCGACGGGAAGATTATTGCTCTCGCGCGAAGGTTACGCGCTGGATCATAAAAAAATAA
>DATDOQ010000402.1:0-2461 GCA_035293205.1 Bacteroidia bacterium | reverse complement strand
AGCCCGGCGCCTGTCCGAAATGCGGAATGGATCTAACCAAAACAGAAAAGAAATAATCCCTGTGAACGACGAGAAAAGGCTGAAAGAAGAAAAACGACTTTCGATCATCGAGCAGGCTTGCCGGCAGATCGGGAAAGGCGCGTTTTATTCAACCATTATCATCGTCGCTTCTTTTCTGCCGGTATTCATGCTAACAGGCCAGGAAGGAAAGCTGTTTTCTCCCCTTGCGTGGACAAAAACATTCATACTTGTTATCGATGCTTTTATTGCTGTTACGCTGGTGCCGGTTCTCGCGTCTTTTTTCCTTAAAGGGAAGTTCAAACCGGAAACCAAAAACCCGGTTAACCGCTTTTTGCAAATGTTATACGGCCCGGTTTTGCGCGCATGTATGAAATGGCGCTGGGCTACGCTTGGCGTAAATTTCATCGCCCTATGCATCAGCATACCAATGATGTTGGGCCTTGGAACGGAGTTTATGCCGCCGCTCGATGAAGGCAGCATTCTTTTTATGCCGGTTACCATGCCCGATGCTTCGAACGCGGAGATCAAGCGGCTGCTCCAGGTTCAGGATAAGATCATTCGGCGGGTGCCGGAAGTGGAAAATGTACTCGGCAAAGCCGGACGGGCTTCCACAGCCACCGACAATTCGCCGATCAGCATGATTGAAACCATCATCCTGCTCAAGCCGAAAAATCAATGGAGGCCGGGGATTACCAAGGATGATATTATCAACGAGCTGAACGCGAAGATGCAGATTCCCGGTACGGTGAATGGCTGGACACAACCGATCATCAATCGCATCAATATGCTTTCCACCGGCATACGGACGGATGTCGGGGTGAAAATTATGGGTGAAAATCTCGACACGATTAACGTGATCGCGCAGGCGGTGAGACAGGCGCTAACCGGGATGGAGGGAGTCAAAGATCTGTACGCTGAACCGATCACCGGCGGAAAATATCTCGACATAAAAATCAGGAAAGACGAAATAGGTCGTTATGGGTTGAATGCAGACGACGTCAACATGGTTATTGAATCGCTTATTGGCGGCATGAACTTAACCACAACCATTGAAGGCCGTAAAAGATACAGCGTGAACGCCCGCCTGCTGCAGGACTATCGCAGCTCCATTGAAGACATTAAGCGCACAATCATTCAAACGCCCACCTTTGGCCCTATTCCACTGTCTGCTGTTGCAGATGTCGCTTTATCGGAAGGTCCACCGATGATCCAGTCTGAAAATTCATTGCTGCGGGGAACCGTTTTATTTAATGTTCGCGGGCGCGACCTTGGAAGCACGGTGGAAGAAGCGCGGAAAAAAATTGACGAAAAAATTAAAAAACTACCGAAAGGATATTTCCTCGAATGGAGCGGACAGTGGGAAAACCAGATCCGGGCCGCAAATACTTTAAAAATTATTATTCCCATTGTCATCTTCATTATTTTCCTGGTGCTGTATATGGTTTACAAATCGGTGCGCGAGGCGTTTTTCAGCATCATCACCGTCCCTTTCGCCCTGATCGGCGGAGTGTTCATCGTTTATTTCTACCAGGTCAATCTATCGGTCGCGGTGGCAGTGGGCTTTATCGCTTTGTTCGGCATTGCTGTGCAGACCGGAATTTTTATGGTCATTTACCTGCACGAATCCATGCACGAGCTGGCGAAACTGAAGGGAAATTCAAGAGAAACCATCAGCGATGCCGATTTACGCGAATATGTTTATCGCGGGGCCGCGCAAAGATTACGACCGAAAATCATGACGGTGTGCGTCGCCTTGTTCGGTTTGGTGCCTGTGCTCTGGTCGCATGGCGTTGGAAGCGATGTAATGATCCCTATAGTACTTCCTATGATCGGCGGCGTTTTTACCTCTTCCATACACGTGCTTCTTACCACGCCTGTTGTTTTTGAAATGACGAAACGTTACGAGCTTAATAAATTCGGTAAAATGGATCTTGTAGAATCAACCATCAAACATTAACCCGTGAAAAAGACGACACTCATTGTATTCGCACTTTGTGTGTACAGCGTATGCACCGCGCAGGTTTTGAATCTAAATGGAATCCTCGATTCAATTGAAGCGAAAAACCCGCTTTTGCTTTCCTACCAGAATAAAATCAACGCCGATAACGCCCTGGTGGCCTCGGCAAATACCTGGCAAGCGCCCCGGGCCGGTGTAGAGCTGGATAATAATCAGTATTCATTCGAAAATTTTTATGATGGCATGGTGCGGTTATCCTTTATGCAGGATTTTCCAAACCGGAAACAAATTAATGCCGAAACCAATTATTTGCAATCGCTTTCACAGATTGACATCAACGAATACGCTCACCAGCGGAATAAGCTGTTTTCGCTGGCAAAAGAAGCCTATTACGGCATTTACATTATGCAAAAAGACACCGCTATATTAAACCAGAATATGCAAACCCTGCAGGCCATGATCCAGCTCACGCAAACGCTTATT
>DATDOQ010000401.1:0-12608 GCA_035293205.1 Bacteroidia bacterium | reverse complement strand
CAGGAAATGGACGGTAAAAGAAACAAACCCCTGAGCCCCGGAAAATGCAAACAAAACGATGATGATCAGGAAAACAAATAAGCGTAAAGTGGTCAGGGTCATAAAACGCCGCACGAAACGGTTCGGATTTTTATCATTGCTCACAGCAGCCAGGTAAAGATGCCCGCCCGCGTACACCAATGCCAGGAAAATCAGGATTGCCCAGGACCAGGAATGTGTTTTCCCCTCGGGGGCATACCGGTTCCATGCCAGAAGCGCTGCCGCCAGAATTAAAACATATATCGCGTATCGCGTAAAGTACCGGCCACTGGGTGACATGGCGTAAAAGTAAGGAAATGAAAAATGGGATATTCCTTTACTAATGCCACGGCTTGTTCAACCTTATTCCGATAAACGCCTGCAGGCTGAGTCCACTCATTCGCGTTTCGCGGAGTACAGGCATGCCGTCTGATTTACGTTTCCATATTCCGTCCGTGATATCAAAACGGTACATGGCTCTTCCGCCAATGGCAAAACGTCTAATGGTAAAACGCAAATCCGCCCGCACAAGCGGCGCTACAAATGGATTTTTATAGATTGATTCTCCACCATTCACCGTCCGTTTGATCTTCATTGTTCCCCAATCCACACCCGGCGCAAGCACGAGCGCAACCGCATCACCCGCCAGCACATCTTTTCCGAAAAAGCTTGTCATCAGGTGCCAGCCTTTAAGTTTGAGCTGCAATGAATCGCCTGAGCCACCCACTTCCTGGGGCAAAACCCATTCGAGCGAAAAAGCACCATCGAATATATTTTCCCGCAAACTTACCGCGGAAGCATATGTCAGTCCGATCGCCTGGTAATACGGTTTGAACTTTCCATGTACACCCCAGTCCGGCAGATGGCTGTTCAGCGGGTTAAAATTCACCTGGTTCTGACTGGCAGAAATACCGAGGATGGACTGGTGGGAAAGCCAGTCAAATTTTGGCAGAGGCGGACCGGCAATGCAGCACATGGATGTGAGCATCAAAATTCCCAATACTGAAGTTTTCATGCGTATCATTTATATACGCATGTGTGGCAATTTTCGCGCCCGGAAAGATTTACGATGTACAATTTAGATTGCACGAATTACGAATTGTACGAATTATGAATTTGAGCTTTGAATCCGTGGAAACTTTTCCTTAGGGTTAATCCGCGTTAATCCGCGTAATCCGTGGCTTATTTCTTAATAAAATCCCGGATAAAATACCACATCGCCCCGAATACGGAAAGGAGGGAAAGCACCAGCGTACAAACAGGGAATCCGGCCTGAACAATGTTTTTGTCCAGCCAGACCCCGGCGAGCGTTCCGCCAGTGATGATGACCGCCATGTAGGTAGCCATCGAAAGATATTTGGCGGTATTTCTAAGCTGATTTTTCGGCGATGGCTGGCTCGGCTTTTTCATGTTGTTGCATGTCTTTCACAACGCCGCCACCCATGCTGCATGTTCCGGAGAAGTCGGCGCCCGGCTCAATGGCCAGCTTGCCCGCTACGATCTCACCGTTGATCTTTGCAGTCGTTTTGAGTGAAAGAAGTTCCGTTACATTCAGCTTTCCGCGGACGTTTCCGGAGATGTCGGCATTCTGACAATTCACCTCACCGTCAACGGTGCCGCTTGGTCCAACGACCAGCTTGCCGCGGGTTTTGAGCGAGCCTTTTAAGCCGCCGTCGATACGGATATCACCGGAAGAAATAACGTCCCCTTCGATGGTAGTTCCCGGACCGATAATGTTTACCGTTCCGGTTTCAGGTGTGCTAGTGCGCATGTTGGGTGTGTTTTTATTAAACATGACAAAAGGTATTTGGATAAAAATACAAAAAGAACAGCGATTTTCGCTTTACGAATATACAAATTGAAAGTTAGCCGGCATAGGGCCGTTTGCAGTAAGAAACAATAATTACGATTATTTAGGAAATGACGGAAACGGGTAATTCCTGATTTTTTAATGCAGCCTGCTCATTTTTTCTCCACGAAATATTTTTCGAAGAACGTTTTGTAGGCAGCAAGCTTTTTGTCTTTCAACAGGAGCGAAAAGTTTTCCGTAGAGATAACCAGGGTATCAAAAGCGCCCGCGGAAAGTGCGGCAAAAATATCGGGACGGCCTTTGAGCAAGTTGTAATACTCCATAACTTTTGTTTTGCCCTGGAATTTTTTCACCATCACCAGCATGTGCTGCGCGTCGAGCGGGATGCTGCTGATGGCAAGCGTGGACGAAGCGAACATTTCCGTGTTGAAGTCCGACAGCGCGATGCGGAACTGGTTGAGATTCCCCTTGCCGGTTTCAACTACCACCATGTACTGGTATTCGGTGGTTTCATTGTAAATATATTCCGGTCCTGTAGAAGCCACCACCGTGTCTGAAGCTGGTTTTGACCCTCCGCCCAAACGTTGCATGGCATCCAGCAATGCCTGCGCCTGCGGCCGCACCGGGTCTTTCGGGTAGCTGGTGATCAGGCGGATGAGCTCGGCTTCCATGGCGGCATTGCCTTGTGTTTTGCCCAGACTGACAGCGCGCAGGAAAGAAAATTTCGCTGCGTGCTCATTCGTAGCCAGCTTGTTGCCAAAATTTGTTTCAGCATAATTGCAGCGCGCGAGCACTTCATAATAATTTTTTTGCTGGTAAACCGAATAGGTCGAATCGTAGTATTCCGAGATTTTTTTCCGGTTGCCAAACAATTCCACCTCATGATTTGGATTATCCAGCAGCACACAATATTCGCTTGCCGGAAAATTAGTGCAGATATAATTTTTATGTTCCTCGGCTTTCGCGGCTTTTTTAGCAGCAGTGTAAAGCCGCACGAGCTGAAAATGGGAGGGCAAAGCAAAGTTGCTTTTCGGGTAACGTGTCACGAGTGTTTCAAATGCTTCGATCGCTTTCGGGTTATTATGCATTTGTTCCTTGAAAATGGTGCCCAGGTTGTAATAAGCGTCTGCAATGGCCGAATCCGACCGGATGATCGCGGCGGATGACAAAGGGAGATTTTTCAGATAATAAGCGCGCGTGAATTTGTCGCCGGTGTTTTTTGGACCGCCCGCGGTTGCCAGCGTATCCTGCCCATCGCCTTCCGGGCCTTCCTCCACTATGATGCTTTCCTTATTAGACCTTCTCCAGTTATCCTCCAGCTTCCTTGTGCCCCATTTGCGCGTAAATTCGTTCAGTCCGAAAGAAATGGTTCCAGCGTTGTAAAAATACCAGGCGCCTGCAACCTGCTGTCCTGTGCCCGTCTGTGTTACCGGGCCGTCTTTCGGTTTGTTCATCTGCTCCTCTTCTTCTTCCTTCCTCCTTTTTTCCGCCTCAACCTCACGCGCGATCAGTTTGTCAATAAACGGATAAAGCACGGTGGTGTCGGTGCCGTATTTCCGGACGATGTTTTGCAGGCTGTCTTCCCGTTGCACGACCTCCAGGTACCGCACGAGGGTGGTCAGGCTTTTTTTCTTTTCCTCGATGGCATCATACCCTGCATAATCTTTTGGCAGGTACATCATCGTGCTGTCGTAATATTTTTGCGCAATGATGTAATCTACCCGTGTAAAATGCAAATCGCCCAGTGCGAGGTAGGACAGCGCTTTCTGCTTGTTGTTTCCAGCGCTGGTGGCAATGGATAATTTATAATATTTCACCGCGCCCTCTTCGTTTCCGGCACCTGTTTCCAGCTGTGCGAGCGTATAATAGATCTGGTCCCGGTATTCGGTGTTTTTAATATCCGTCAGCATTTTCAGCAACTCCTTTTTGGAAGCAGCCCTGTTTTCCGGATCGTGCGCGCTCAACCGCGCCCGGTTTAGCTTTGAATTGAAAAGCATGTCGTACGGCGGATGCATGTCGATCACTTTCGCGTACATTTTATAAGCTTCCTGTTCATTGCCCGCCATTTCATTCAGCTGCGCGAGAATAAATGTGTACCGCGCGCGCGTGCTTTTTTTCTTCGTTAACGGAATTGCTTCCCCGAGATATTTAATGGCGTTGAGATAATTTCCGCGGCGCATGTACAGGTCTGCATAACTCGCTTTGATGTCGCCAATCAGCTTTTCCGGACAGGCTTTATCGGAAGCGATCATGTCGAGCAGCGTTTCCGCTTCGGTATAAGCGCCCAATTCCACCTGCGTGCGCGCTTTCCACATGATCGCGTCGAAACGGATCGGAAAGTCTTTGTACTTCTGGATGATGTAATCGAAAATATCGAGCGCCGGAAGATATTCTCCCTTGTAATAATACGCCTGCCCAATGATCAGGTAATTATCGTCAATCCATTTTACGGCGCCGGGAATTTCCTGTTTGGGATCCGTGCCTTTTTTTACGATGGCGTGGTGATCAATGACCGAAGTGGATTTTTTGATGGCTTTCTCGAGATCGGAAAAGGCCGCTTTAGTTTCAGGCGTATTGGGCAAACGGAACATCGGAAGCAATTGCGAATAATCGTCCACGTACGATTTTTCAATCTTTTGCATTGCATCCTTCATGCTCTCCTTCGCATAGAAAAAGCCATTGTAGCGGGAGGTGATGTTGTGATAGGTCCGGGTAACAAATGTGTTTTTTGTCTGCGAACAGGCCACCAGCAAGGCTAATCCAAAGAGTATGAAGCCAATATGATATACAGTAAACTTTTTCAAGATCAGGTGCCCTGCCAGGTAAACGGGAATCACAAAAATAGCGTATTCCTTTCAGAAAGACGGCCAAAAGAGTGAAGGTTGCTTCCGGATTTATTGTGCGCAGGCTCCAAAAAAAAGCAAAAAAGAACTGAGTGATGAGAACTGAGAACTGAGTACCGGGAGTTGAGTGTTGAAGGGAACATATAATTTATTTGCGCTAAGGTCTCAGCTCTAAATACTCAGTTCCCAATTCTAAATGACTCGTCCAGTTCTCAGCTCTCAGTTCTCAGCTCTAAATACTAAATACTCAGTTCTCATACCGCGTATTATCTTTGCTTTTCTGCCGATGTCCGAAACCAAGCCAAAAAGAAAGCTGATTGACCGCCTGCGCAGCAGATTCAGGTTTGTCGTAATGAACGACAATACATTTGAAGAGCGCCTCTCCGTGCGGCTTACTCCCCTCGGGATCCTGATCGCGTTGGCTGCCAGTATTATTTTTCTGACTGCCATTGTCGTCAGCATTATCGCTTTTACGCCGGTACGTGAATATATTCCCGGTTATGCGGATGTAGGCATGCACCGCACGATTGACCGTTTGCAATTAAAAACCGACTCACTCGAAAATTCGATCATTGCCCGTCAAAAGCTGGTTGATAATCTCATAATGGTGCTCTCCGGCAAAGACACGGCGGAGCATCCGGCAAATCCCCGCGACACGACAAAAAAATACCTGCATCTGGATTTCAAACCATCAAAGGATGATTCCGCCCTGCGCAACAGCATTGAATCGATGGATGAATATTCGCTTTCATTTGATCCTTTGCACAAAGAAGGGATCAGCGGCTTCTTTTTCTTTATTCCTGTGAAGGGAACCGTTTCAAATACGTTTAACGCGGCAGAAGACCATTTCGGCGTGGATCTGATGGCGCAGCATGAGAATGAGCCGGTGCGCGCAACGCTTGATGGCACGGTGATCTGGGCCGGCTGGACCACGGGAGATGGGTATGTGATCCAGGTGCAACATTCGAATAACATGTTATCACTTTACAAGCATAATGCGGCTTTGCTCAAGAAACCGGGCGACTTTGTAAAAGCGGGTGATCCGATCGCTATTGTCGGAACATCCGGAGAACAAATGTCGGGTCCGCACCTTCATTTCGAGCTCTGGTACAATGGCGCACCGCTTGATCCGCAGGATTATATGGTGTTTTAATTGGATTTCATTGAACTTCTTGTTAATTTATCTCGTTAAAGTGAGGCACGTATGAAGCAGATAAGCAGTTTTTTAATCTTTTCTGGATTGTTTTTTATTGTTTTTTCAGGTGGCTTGAACATCTCCTGGTCTCCCCTGGTGATCCATGGGCGCGATTCGGCATGTTACTCCGGCAAGCAAAAAGCCGCGCGCGATGTAAAAGCCGGTGTGTTCCTGGTTAAAATGCCCAACCTGGTGATGGGGCGTGAGCTTTACGCCGAAGAAATATTCATGAAATATTTTGGGCTGACGGTCACACTCCGTCAGAATAATGCGTACCGCCAGTTCGGAAACGTTTCAAAAGCGGAAGAGTATTTCCTGGAAATGGAAACCGCACAAGAGGATTGTTACTATAAGTATATCGATAGTATTCTTGTGAAAAAATACGGGACGGGCGTTTTTAATCGTGTGATTTCCGGCGCCGATAGTTTACATGCCGCGCAGCCTGAACGTTATGATCCGATTACGCCCGACCGCGCAATATATCTCAATGGCGACAGTGCTTTAAGGGCCGACCTGATGAAAAATATTGTTTTTCCGCCATCCGCGAAAAAGGACAGTGTTACGGGAACTGTTTTCCTGAAAATTGAGATTGACACCACGGGAAAAGTCAGCAAAGTTTCGGTAATGCGCGGCGTTCGCGAGGATCTCAACAAAGCTGCCGTCGAAGGAGCCTACAAGCTGACCGGTTTCCAGCCCCCGCTCCGCCGCGGGAAAAAAATTCCTTCCAGCGTGATCCAGCCGGTGAAGTTTAAGATTTGAGTAATATTTTTTTGTTTTTTGCGTTCCCGCAAAAATTAATTACCACACGGATTGTCGAGACGGTTATACTTGTTTTGCAAATCGTCCTTCGAAAATTTTTCTTCAAATCCGGACATCGCCATGCCGGTTTTAATGGAATTGATAACCGTTATCCGGAGAGACACAACTAAATTACATAGTAAAGATTCGACATACGTTGTTTGACAAAGCCAGATTTGTGCGCACGCCCATTCTTTACCTTCATCTGCCGAGCCTGAAACGTAGGGTAGGGACTTGTAAAATTCAATAAGCAACGTTGAGTCGGGCTGAACACTTATCAGTTTTGCCAAAGCCGTATAAGCCGGAATGAATTTCGCTTCATAAATGTTGTTGGCGTCTTTATAAAGCTTTTGGCGTTTCTGTAAACTTTCCGCTGCCTCCACTCTTGTCCAATAATCTTTGTAAAATATTCTGGTGGAATGAAAACAATCCAGTAAAAGCGCCTTTTGATTGCCATAATCCAGCTGGTCAAAATACCTGACCTGTGATCGGTGAACAGACCCGGCTATTCCTACAGGAGTATGTACATCCAGCCATGGTTTGCTTGTATCACCATAAACAGAAAACATGTAGCCTTCATGCAGCGTGTCAATAACCGGATTCTCCTTACCTGCGCCCGAACGGAGAAGAACAAATTGATTCGTATCGCTAATGACGGCAAGCAGCCCGGAATCTTGCTGGCTGAAAACAGGAAAAGTGATAAGTAAAATCCAAAACTTAAAAACATTTTTCACAACGTAAATTTTATGAAAAATATTTTATGTGGTGCCGGGAATGGACAACTGTTATCAATTTCTGTCCAAAGCCGGAATTTTTATGTGTAAATGGTATGTCTATTTAATCCTGTGCCCTCACTCCACCCTCCCTTGTCCGACGCACGTTACATTGGAGTATCCCTCAATTCTGCAATTTATCACCGGGTGTGCTTTTTTTCCCACCAGGTATCAAATTCGTTTAAAATGGTGTGATAATTCAACGCAAATTTGTCCAATGAATTTCAGCATAATTATATTCTTCTGCACGTTTTTTTTAACTTCTTGCGATGAGGTTAGCAATAAGGCAACCGATAATTGTCAGAAAGGAATCCAACGCGCTAAATTGCAAATAGCCGGCAATAATTATAGTGTCTATATGCCTTACATGGAAAACCATTTAACAGGCTATGCGGAAGAAATATTTTTAATTTACTATGGAAAAACGGTTGATATTTTGAATTCTCTTGAACTGCTTTGTGGTGTTAAAGACAGTTTCGGGATCTGTTTTGAAAATACAATGGACAGTGCGATCCGTGCCATTGACCCGAAAATTTATTCCCGTGTTGCAAATGGCGCTGACAGCCTTTACAAGTTATATCCTGCAAGATACCATGGTGATTTTCCATCTGTTATTTCTTTTCCAGGCGGAGATACAGCATTGCATGGCTGGATTGCAAGAACCATTCACTATCCACTTTCTGCCAGGCGCGATGCCGTTGAGGGCATGGTTGTCCTGCGTATGGAAATAGACACTTCAGGATGGATAACCAAAGCAACTGTAATAAAGGGAGTGCGAAATGATCTCGACAGCGCCGCGATTTCCGCTGTGCTCCAGTTGCCGGCATTTAATCCGCTTTATAAACGCGGTAAAAAAATTCCGGGTGAAATAATGCTGCCAATTAAATTCAGACTTGAATAAATAAAACGAAGATTCGGCATTTTCTCCCCTCAGCTCTTGCGCCGGCAAGTGCGCATAAAATCATCGGTACATCGTTTCATTGGCACATCACCACACAAGCACACATTGTCCAATTAACACATTGTCTTATTATCACATCGAAGATTCCTCTCTCCTTCCTTAGTCCGCCGAAGCTTTAGCGTAGGCGGGCTCCCTCCATTCTCCATTCTGTTTTCACTCCACAACCGACAACTTTATCATATTCGTTTTCCCTTTTTCATTCAATGGAATGCTTGCGATATTGATAATGTAATCGCCTTCCATAATATACCCATCGCGCTTGAGGTGAAACATAATATCCGCAACGGTGTGATCGGTGCTGATGTTGCGGTCGTAATAAAAGCCGCGTACGCCCCACACCAGGCTGAGCTGGGAGAGAATGCTTTGATTGGCGGTAAAGACAAATACATTGGCTTTCGGGCGGTAGCTCGCTACACGCAAGGCCGTATAGCCCGAATGTGTCATTGTGATGATGGCGGTCGCATTTGACTGCTTCGCGATTTGTGTAGCGGAATAACAAACCTGGTCGGAAATATAGCGCACATCGTTGGAGAAAACCGGGATGCGTTCGATATAATAGAGGTCATGCTCCTCCTCCACGTGCGTAATGATCTTCGACATGGCTTCCACCACTTTTGCCGGGTGCCGTCCGACAGAAGTTTCTCCGCTCAGCATGACGGCGTCGGCGCCATCCATCACTGAATTCGCGACATCATTCACTTCCGCGCGTGTCGGGCTGATGGCGGTGATCATGCTTTCCATCATTTGTGTGGCGATGATCACCGGGATGGACGCATCGAGGCATTTACGGACCAGCATTTTCTGCAAAACCGGCACACGCTGCATGGGAACTTCCACGCCAAGATCGCCGCGCGCAACCATCAGCGCATCTGTTTCCGCGATGATATTATCAATGTCGAGGATCGCTTCCGGTTTTTCAATTTTCGCCACCACTTTTGCTTTGCTGTCCGGCGCGATATTCCGGATCATGTGCTTCAGCTCGATAATATCGGCCCCCGAACGCACAAATGACAAACCGATCCAGTCGAATTGTTGTTTGAGAGCGAAAGTGAGATCGCTGATATCTTTTTCTGTAAGGCTTGGAAGTGAAATTTTTGTGTTCGGAAGATTAACGCCTTTTTTGGAAGAAAGCATTCCGCCGTGAACGACGAGTGTTTTCACTTCGGTCGAACCATTGGTTTCCACAACTTTTAATGCCAGCTTGCCATCGTCGATGAGTACAATTTCTCCCGGCTTTACATCGCGCGGGAATTGTTTATACGTGATGTAAACTTTTTCCGCATTCCCTACCATTTTTTCCGTCGTGATCATTAGCGTTGCGCCATCTTTCAGATCAACTGAATTATTTTCCACCTCCCCGATCCGCAGCTTTGGTCCCTGCAGATCGCCCAGGATCGAAACGTGGATGCCAAGCCGCCGGTTGATCTCGCGGATATCGTGCACGACCTGCTCCACAACGCCGTGATCGCCGTGCGAAAAATTAATGCGAAAAACATCCGCGCCCGCGCGCGCCATTTTTTCAAGCACAGCGGGTGATGTGGAGGCCGGACCCACCGTCGCGACAATTTTCGTCCGGTTGTATTGCACACGATTCGCGGGAATATCTTTATGCGTCATCAAAAGAGCAGGTTTTGTCTGGATTTTAAAGTGGCGGGATCAACGCGGTAGCTCATGAGCACGAACTGGATATTTTTAAGTCCCGCAAGCATGCGTTCGTGATCACCGGAATTAAAAGGGCCTTTTGCAATGAAAAAATAATCCGCCTGTGGCTGTTCAGGCACCAGCAGGCTGTTCGTAGTGCGGTTCGCGATCAGGAACCATGCCGTATCACTGGTCTCATTCTCCTCGCGGAAAAGCGCAAATTCAGATGAAACTTCATTCTTTTTCAAAGTGATCTTCAACGGATCGATTCGCATCATTTTCAGATTCAGCGCACGGTTCACAGCCCAGCAAAGGCGGTAGGGCTTTTCATGGCAGGAGATCGCCGCCAGTAAAAAGTCGTAATCGTATTCAATATCAAGCCGGAACTTTGTCAAGGGTCAAATCCTTCTCAAAGATACACGCGAACGAAATACGAAGAAGGTGATTCTGTGCTTAATTTGTTAGATTAGCATCACTATTAAAACATCAGATCTTTTCATGCGGCCGATTCTGCTCCTTTTATTTTGTTTAGGCGCTGCATCCATGATGGCGCAGCAAAAATTCCAGCTGCTTGCCGCGAATGATCCGCTTGTTGGCGAATGGGAATGGGTTAAAAATGATACAACTGCCATGTTCACGCCATTCACCGGGGAAAACTGGATGTATCTCAGCTTCGGCGCGGGCCCTGTTCAATCATTCGGTTCCCCGGCTTTCAGCGAAGAAAAAGGATACGGCGCCGCTTCGTATTTCCTGGCCTTTTCCAATGGATCAACCATCACAGCGACACTTTCCGACAGCCCGGTTCCAGAAAACCGCGGAAAAAAATTCAGCTTCAGCTATGTGTGCGACAAATCGCGGCTGATAATTACCTATAATGACGAACAGTTTATATACAGAAGAAAAAATTGAGGAAAGACCATTAACCCCATTTTCCTATTATTCCCATTCCCCCCTATTCGCATTCTCACATTCCCACATTCTCCCATTCCCACATTCCCACATTCTCACATTCTCACATTCTCACATTCTCACATTCCCACATTCTCATTTTAAAATATACCCAATAATCAGCAGGCACAAGCTGACAAGTGAAATAAATGTTGTTGCAGCCGATTTTAGAAACGGCCAGATCATTCCGCAATAGATCAGGAGGCTCGCGCAGCAGGCAATTGCAATGTAATAGGTCATATTGTTCCCGCTTTTCAAACCCGAAACACAGAGCATCAGTACAATCCCGCAGGTGATGAGAATGTGTCCGTCCATCAGCAGGCGAAGCAAATTGCGGTCGTATTGTTTTCCGTGATCAGAAGCCAGCACAAAAATATCGTGCAACAATCCATTGAGAGTTGACCATGCTCCGGCGCCGAAGATGATCCAGGGAAGATAGTTGAGCAGGTTGTTCATAGCCTGAAGATTAATATGTCAATGATATTTTACATTCCCGGTTAATTCCTTCCGCATCACAAATGTAATTTTCGTTCGCATGTCCCCGTATCATTTTTTCTGATAGCATTATAGAAATTCACGGGTGCCTGGCAGGCACGTTAATTACAATGTTTTTTATAATTATTGCAAGTTGCCACTGCCAAAAAAAGGCCGACAAACAGGGAATAGAACACTATGACCCCAGTGAAAATTTCCAGTGACGGCGTCAGGACCCTTTCGCAAAGCAGGGTTTATTATTTATACGGCAAATTCCATTTTATTTTTTATCTTAGCTCCAATAATTCAATGCAGGACCCATCCCAATGCATTATTGTGGTTATTGGTTAATTTGTACCAGCAACCAGCGAATTTTGATCGTGCATTCTACTTAACTGCTTCCTGAATTTTCATTCTTAAACCAACAAACGATTATGAAATCAAAAATTACTCTGGTATTGTTACTTACCTGTATGGTCACTGCTGCTTTATTTGCACAGGGCTCATGGACTTTAAAAGCCAGTTTCCCGGGAACCGGCCGGTTTGATGCTGTCAGCTTTTCGGTCGGGACAAAAGGATATTTCGGAACAGGTAATGCTGGAGGTTATACTGCTGATTTCTGGGAATGGGACCAGGCAACTAATTTATGGGCGCAGAAAGCGAATTATCCGGACACGCCCCGTGACCGCGCAACGGGATTTTCAATCGGAACCAAAGGTTACATTGCATGCGGCTATGATCTGCAATGGGAAGATGAACTCTGGGAATATAATCCAACAACGAATACATGGGTTATAAGAACGCCTTTTGCCAATGGGTTGGGACGTGTGTCGCCTGTGAGTTTCTCAATCGGCAATAAAGGGTATGTCGGCATGGGTTATCAGAATTTCCATAGACAGGATATTTGGGAATTTGATCCGATGACAAATACCTGGGCTCAGAAGGCCAATTTTGGCGGACCCGGACGCTGGCATGCAGTGGGTTTTGCCATTGGCGGCAAAGGTTATGTTGGAACGGGAGACACTGCCCTTGCTGGCGGTCAGTATGGCCCTAAAAAGGATTTCTGGGAATATGATCCCGTTGCTAATTCCTGGACACGCAAGGCAGATTACGGAGGACCGGCGTGCAGTGAGGCTACTGGTTTTTC
>DATDOQ010000400.1:0-9775 GCA_035293205.1 Bacteroidia bacterium | reverse complement strand
TGGCAGAACAGCTACGACGGCAGGAACCGCGAGCCGGTAACGCTGCCAGTGAAGTTTCCGCTATTGCTTGCGCAGGGTGTTGAAGGAATTGCGGTCGGCCTTGCCTGCAAAATTCTTCCGCATAATTTCAATGAACTCATCGACGGATCCATAGCAATTCTTCGCGGGCGCAAGGCAACAATTGTTCCGGATTTTCCGACCAGCGGCATGGCGGATTTTTCGAATTACAATGATGGGCTGCGCGGAGGGAAAATCAGGGTGCGCGCCCGGATCAAAGTGAAGGACAGCAAAACACTTGTCATTAATGAAATTCCTTTTGGCACAACCACCGGTGCGCTGATCGATACCGTTATCGCTGCTAATGATAAGGGAAAGCTCAAGGTCCGCAAGATTGAAGACAACACCGCCGAATTTGTTGAGATTTTGATTCATCTTCAACCCGGAACTTCAACCGATAAAACAATTGACGCCCTGTATGCATTCACTGATTGCGAAATTTCAATTTCACCGAATGCCTGCATTATTGAAAATGAAAAGCCGCGTTTTGTCGGGGTGAACGAAATGCTCAAGATCTCCACGCAGCGCACGCTCGCATTGCTGAAACGCGAGCTGGAGATTGAGCTTACGGAACTGCAGGAGAAATGGCATTTTGCTTCTTTGGAAAAGATATTCATCAAAGAAGAGATGTATATCGATTTCAAAAAATATTCCGACCGTGAATCACTGTATGCTTATCTCTATGTGCAGTTCAAGCCATTCAAAAAGAAATTGCTGCGGCCGGTCAGTGATGAAGATTTACATAAGCTGACGCAGATCCCGATGATCCGCATCACACGTTTCGACAGCATAAAAGCCGACGAGCTGCTGAAAGAGCTGGAGGGGAAAATTCAGCAGGTAAAACACCACCTCGCACAGCTTGTAGATTATGCGGTTGAATATTTTAAGGAGCTCAAGAGAAAATACGGAACAGGCCGCGAACGCAAAACCGAGATCCGCCAGTTTGAAGTCATAGAAGCGCGCCAGGTCGTGATGAATAACGTGAAGCTGTATGGCAACCGGGAAGAAGGTTTTATCGGGTCGGGACTGCGGAAAGATGAATTCATCATGGAATGCTCCGACCTGGATGAGATCATCGTTTTTCGGCGTGACGGTGTCATGATGGTCACAAAAGTTGCCGAAAAGACATACGTCGGAAAGGACATAATCCACATCGGAATTTTCAGGAAAGGGGATGAACGAACGGTTTACAATATGGCATACCGTGACGGACTGCGCGGCAACACGCTGATAAAGCGCTTTAATGTTACCGGCGTTACGCGCGATAAGGAATACAACCTCACCCGCGCCGCGAAGGATTCGAAAGTTCATTATTTCTCCGTAAGTCCGCATGGCGAATCGGAAACCATCGCTGTTTCCCTTACACCATCATCCGGCGCGCGCAAGCAGGAATTCAATATGGATATTTCAACCGTTGCCGTCAAAGGCCGCGACTCGCAGGGAAATATCCTGACGCGTTATCCGGTGCGGAAAATCGTGCTGAAGAAAAAAGGCGTCGTTGAAATACAAAAGCAGAAAGTCTGGTTTGATGCCACCATGCACCGCCTGAACTATGAGAACCGCGGCGTTTATCTTGGCGAATTTAGTCCGGATGAACGCATTCTGACTGTTACGTCTTCGGGCCACTACCGGATGACGGGCATTGAAACATCGCTGCATTTTGACGAGGACACAATTATCATGGAAAAGAACGATCCGGAAGCTGTTACCACCGCTGTTTATTTCGACGGGGAAAGCAAGCAATATTTTGTAAAACGGTTTGTATTCGATCTCACCGATAAAAAATCACTCTTCATCACAGAGCATCCAGAATCACGCGTTGTGGCGGTATCTAATCATCCGGGACAAAAGATCGGGTTGAAATTTTCGAAATCAAAAGGCGTTGAACCTAAACCCCAGGTAATTGAAGCAGATAGTTTTATCGAAGTGCGTAATATGCGCGCAAAAGGAAATAAGCTCAGTCCAAACAAGCTTAAAGAAGTCATCATGACGGACCCATTCGCCTCGATCCCTGACGAGGAAATTGAAATGGAATCAAGCGGCCTTTCTCCAATGGAGAAGTTGCGCAAATCAAAACAAGGCAAGAAAGGTAAAGGCGGAAAGCCGCAGATGGAACTTTTCTGAAGACTTGCGTTTACGCAGTAGCGCTCAAAGGCATTCCTGTTTTTATAAAAATTAAAATCCCCGGAAGGTCCCAACACCAACCGGGGATTTATTCATCTGCCCAATTTATTTCAATTAATTTTTTGCTTCCGGACCTCCGATTAATGTGACATGGCCGATCAGCTGGTGGGCGCTGCCACTGAAGTCTTTCACATTAATTTTCCACACATATACATCCTGCATGGCGATCTCCGTTTTATTTTTCACGCGGCCATCCCAGCCCTGCGCAACGTTGTCTGTTTTGTAGATCAGGTTACCCCAGCGGTCGAAGATCTGAAGCTCGTACGTATCCTCCTGGATATTGTACATCGAAGGAAGGAAATTATCATTCAATCCGTCACCGTTTGGCGTGAACGCATTCGGCACATAAATTCCATAATAAGGTTGTATTTCAAGACAATACTCCACGGTGTTGAAACATCCGTACTGATTAGTGACAACAAGATCCACGCAGTAACGGCCTGTGTCCGCATAAACGTGACATGTATTCGTGGTCGAATCTGTGGTCAGGTCGTGGGGATCTCCAAAGTTCCAGTACCAGCTTGTTACGTCAGGGCTTGAAAGATCGGTAAAGCAGATCAGCGGTTCAAGAATGGTTGTGGGCTGAGGTCCGAGCGTAAAATCGGCAACCGGATTTGCATGAACTATTACCATTCCGGGCGCGATGAACGAGTAGGTGCAATTATTTGTATCCGTCACTTCCAGCGTTACGCTGTAATTTCCCTGCTGGGCATAACAATGCACAGGATCCGACGCTGTTGACGTGCCGCCGTCACCGAAATGCCACAAAAAGGTTGATCCGGCCGGCGCATTCGAGGTGAACTGCGAGCACATATTGATACAGCCCTCTCCTGAACTGGTGGATAATGTCACATTCGGAGGTGTGGGCACAAATACATTCGCATTGGCAACTGCTGATTGCGAAGTGCAACCGTCTGATGCCGTAACTGTATATTGCCCGCTTGTCGTTGGTGCTACAGAAAGATCCTGGCTCGTTGTTCCCATGTTAACCCAGTTATAGCTGTAAGGTCCGCCGTTACCGCCTGTTGCCTGTGCTGTAAGGGTAACTGTGCTTCCCAGGCAGGTTGTTCCACCGCCGCTTGCAACCACGTTTAGCGGAGGGAAAACGTTCACAGTAATAGGCGCTATGGCTGATGAACATCCGTTTGCATCCGTTACAGTGACAGAATAAGTTGTCGTAGTTGAAGGAGAAACAGACGGGCTTCCGGCTGACCAGTTATACGTGTAACCCGGTGTTCCGCCTGATGCGGAAGCCGCCAGTGTTGTACTTTGGCCGATGCAGATCCATGGTGGCGTTTGCGCGGTAAGCACAAGCGGCAGAGGCTGGCTTATCAAAACAGACGCGCTGTCCGAACATCCGTCAGCGTCGGTGACTACAACCGTGAAGGTTGAAGCGCAGAGATTGGAAGCTGTGGCTGATGTTTGCGCGGGCGAAGTTGACCAGTTGTAATTATAGGGTCCATTACCGCCGGAGGCAAGCACTGTAGCTGAACCATTGCAAGCGCTCGGACATGTAACGTTCGAAGATGAGTTCATGCTTACGGACACGCCAGGAATGCTCGTTACGCTTGCGCCAACGGTCATAGAACAATTATTCGCATCGGTAATGACAACTGAATAATTGCCGGCAGGAATATTATTATTAGTTGGCGTAGTTTGTCCGGTAGGTTGCCAGAGATAGGTATATCCCGGTGTTCCGCCAGAAATATTAACAGTTGCGCTTCCATCTGAGTTATTGCAATGTGATTGAACAGAAGACACTGTTGCGGCAAGCGGAGCAGGTTCTGTTACAACAGCCGTAGCGGTTGTGACACAGCCATGGTTATCCGTTACCGTCAAAGTATAAGATCCCGCGCAGAGATTATTGCATCCCGCGCTGGTGCAGCCGGAAGACCAGTTGAATGAATACGGCTGTGTTCCACCTGACGGCAGAGAAATCGCCTGGCCGTTGCAGGTATTATCACAGGAAGCCGGAATAGTGGTCGTTGATACTGTCAGCGGCTGAGGCTGCGTAATTGTAGCTGTTGCTGTTCCGGTGCAACCATTCACGTCAGTCACGGTGACAACATAAGTTCCGGCGGCAAGGTTAAAAGCCGATGAGCCGGTTTGCACTGGGTTAGTATTCCAGGAAAAAGTAAACGGTGCATTTGCGCCCGTGACATTTGAGCTTGCGCTTCCGTTCGTTTGTCCCGCACAATTTACCGGCACCGTGCCCGTCGTAATCGTTGACTGGAACTGGTGAATAAAAATGGTTACGTTATCTGACCCGGGAGGACATGTTCCGTTACCGGTTGTAATAAGAGTCAACGTAATCTGGCCATTTGAAATTTCAGACGGAGATGGTGTATACGTTGCGTTCAACGTTGTATTGTTGGGTGCGAATGTTCCGCCGCCGCCATTCCAGAATCCACCGGATGCGCCGGTAACACTGCCATTCAGCTGAACGGTTGGGTTAGAGGTGCAGGCATGAATATCCGGACCCGCGTTTGCAGTGATGGCGACTGAAAAAGAAGTGACTGTAACAGTGGCTGTCACCGAAGGACAATTCGATCCGTCACTCACAGTTACCGTATAAGAACCCACACCGGCGTAAATCGAATCGATGGTGGCGCCATTGCTCCAGAGGTAGGTGTAGTTTCCATCTCCTCCTGTCGGATTGGCATTGATCCAGGTTCCTGTGTTGCCGTAGCAAATAGTCGGGTTGGCCGGAACAATTGCGGCTGCAAGCGTAGGATTGAAATAAACGCGGATCGTGTCACAAACCATTTGGCTTGTGCAACCGCCCAAAGGAAATCCGCAGATCTGGTAATCAACGTATCCAGGCGCAGCTCCAGTTCCTGTAACTGTAACTGAATCACAGCCGGCTGTGCAGCTGAGGTAACTATTATAATCACCTGAAGCACCCGGAAAAACTGAATTCCAGGTGATGGAAGCGGGATCATAATTATAACACGCGATTATTCCGGAACAACCATCATTAAGTATAAGGCCGTTCGAAACATCCGGTTCGCCGATCGAAGTAATGATGTACTCATTATTATTATTACCCGGTTTGCAAAACGAAATGTAATGTGGACCGACTGAAGTTAAGCAGATAGGCGCGCCAACCGGTGTTGGAGGTCCGCAGTCAACCTGGTAAAATAACGCGCCCGGAGGCATAGCGCCGGAATACACGTTAAATGCAATACCCGTTGACTGTGGGTCAAGCGTAACAATAAATTGTACGCAGACATCCGGGGCTACAACGCCGCAACAGGTATCGACCCGCTGAACGTTCGGGCTTATCCAGTTACCGTTGGGCTGGCCAGTCAGGTTAACGGTGAATGTTGGAACGCCTGCGCCGCAATAAGCAGTTTGGGCGTTAGAGTTTGAAGGAAGAGCCAGCGCTACGAAAAGTGCCAGTTGCAAAATTCCTGCGTGGGTCGTTCTGAAGTGTGTGCTTCTTATCATCGGGTGTTTTGCGCCCTTCGTCTGGTGAACAGGGTAGTGTGTGACCATGGGCTTGCGTTTTTAATGTGATTGTTTGTACGAACGATTATGTGGCGGGTTTGCCCCAGCCTTCCTGTTTTAGACCGTTTGTTGAAAAGTATCGATGGTTTGCTGAAAACTGACCTATGCTTTGCAATCCGTGGATTCCACCTGCAAATAATAAACAACCGCTGATAACTTTATCCCGGAATGCAGGCTTTAAACGCAAACCTTTTCATTCAAATTTCCGTATAGTAAGATTGGTTAATCGGAATTCGGGGAATAAAAGCCTGAAATATTCAGGTGTTTGATGCCGGGCTTGTGTCTGGCATTTTTCATTTTTATTTAAAGTGGAACGGGGTGTTTTGAAATGAGCGGCGAAGGTATTGCGATTATCGATACCACGCAATAAAAATCAACGATTATTTTGAAATCAGCCATCATCTTCGGTGCCAGCGGTTTGACTGGTCACATTCTTCTCGAAAAACTGCTATTGGATCACCGGTATGAAAAAATCAAAATTTTCGTGCGGCGTTCTGTTGACCTTGTGCATCCGAAGCTCGAACAGGTAATTATTGACTATGATCGTTTTTATGATTATCGCAGCCAGATCATCGCTGATGAAGTTTTTTGTTGCCTGGGGACGACAATTAAAGCTGCAGGATCAAGGTATGCATTCCGGAAAGTTGATTACGAACGGGTGAAAATGTGCGCTGAAATGGCATCAGTCAACAAAGTCAAAACATTCATCGTGATCTCTTCTTTAAATGCGAATGCAGCGTCGAAGAATTTTTATTACCGGACAAAAGGCGAGATGGAAAATGCAGTAAGGGCTTTGCCGTTTGAAAAATGCATTATTTTGCGGCCGTCACTTTTGCTGGGATCGAGGAATGAATTTCGTTTTGGAGAAATGCTCGGCAAAATCGGCATGATTGCGTTTTCTTTTTTGTTGCGTGAACATTACAAACCTGTTAAGGCCGCTGTTGTGGCCGATGCAATGATCCGGGCGGCGAATGATCCGCACACAAAAGGAGTGCTGGAGAACGAGGACATCCGGAAGCTGGGGGCTTAACTTTGTCAGCGATTTCATCACCGCATTTGGAAAAAAGAAATTTATCATCGATAACTGCCGCATATCTTTGCTCAATGCAAACGGAAACCGGGAAGGACATTGCGAAAGCGGCTGCTTGGTTGCAAAAAGGAGAATTGGTTGCTATTCCGACTGAAACCGTTTACGGACTTGCTGCCAATGCACTCAACCCGGATGCGGTGCTGAAAATATTCGAAACCAAAGGAAGACCGTCATTCAATCCGCTTATCGTGCATGTGCATTCAGCGAAAGAATTTGAGAAATACGCGCTGGATGTGCCGGAGCTTGTTTACCAGCTCGCGGAAAAGTTTTCGCCAGGGCCGCTGACTTTTGTGTTGCCAAAAAAAGATATTGTCCCTGATATTGTAACCGGTGGAGGCGAAACTGTTGCTTTGCGTGTTCCCGGTCATCCGCTGACATTAAAACTTTTAGGCAGCCTTGATTTTCCGCTGGCGGCTCCAAGCGCGAATCCGTCAGGCTACATCAGTCCGGTTACTGCGCTGCATGTCATGGATCAGCTGAATGGACTCGTCCCTTACATTCTCGATGGCGGTCCCAGCATGATCGGTGTGGAATCAACCGTGGTGATGCCTGAAGGAAAAAAGCTGGTGGTGTTGCGACCGGGAGGAATTCCGGTTGAAGATTTAAAGGAAATCGCCGGAGAAGTTGAATTGCGCATCAGCATTTCTGAAGATCCGAAATCACCAGGACAATTAAAATCACATTATGCTCCGAGGATCCCGCTGAAATTAGGAAAGCTTGAAACATTGATAATCCATAATGCCGGAAAAAAAATCGCTGTTCTTGCATTTCGTGAAGCTCCGGAAGACGAAAATATTTTCACCACTGCCGTTTTATCATCAACAGGCGATCTGCACGAAGCAGCCAGGAATTTATTTTCCGAATTGCGCCGGCTGGATAATTCGGGCGCAGAAATCATTCTGGCCGAAAAAGTTCCCGATTACGGTTTAGGGGCAGCGATCAATGACCGGCTCACGCGGGCAGGGGCAAGCGAATGATTGCAATAAAAAACTTTTATAATTTCTAATTTGACGCGGATGATTTTTGCCGAAAGGAAAGTTTTGTTTTTTATGTCGGGCTGGCTCGTGGTGAATCTTCTGCAGGCGTCCCTGACCGGACTGGCGAATGATGAAGCTTATTATTGGGTTTATGCGCGCTACCTGGATATTGGTTATTATGATCATCCCCCGATGATAGCGTGGCTGATCTGGCCGGGATACTGGTTGCTGGAAGGTGAAACAGGCCTGCGTTTGCTGGTAATCATACTGGGCGCGCTGACATTCCCGTTACTTTTCCTGCTGGCTGGGAAACGCGACTTTAATTTACTTGCGCTTCTTTATTGCTCCATTACAGTTTTCCAGTTGTATGGTTTTATAGCCGTTCCTGATGCGCCATTGTTGTTTTTTACTGTGTTCTTTTTTTATGCGTATAAAAATTATTTGCGAGAGAATTCCCGGAAGGCAACTCTATTGCTGATCCTTGCCATCGTCCTTATGTTATACAGCAAGTACCATGGATTCCTTGTGCTATTTTTTACATTGCTGTCCAATCCATCATTGTTCAGGAGAAAAAGTTTTTACGCTGTTACCGGCGGCGTTTTGCTTTTGTATGCTCCGCATATCTGGTGGCAGATCAATCATGACTATCCTTCCTACCAATACCATGTATTAAATAAATCGCAAACTGATTTTAATTTTGCCGATCTGCTCACTTTACCGGGCGGGCTTTTTCTTGTTGCGGGTCCGCTTATCACACCCTTCCTGGTTTACGCGTTGATTCAGCACCGCGCTGTTGATCCATTATTCCGCGCGCTAAAATTTACATGCTGGGGATTCTGCATTTTTTTCTTCTTATCCACTTTTAACGCACCCATTGAAGCGAACTGGCTAGCAGCGGCCGTTGTGCCTTTGATCTTAATTGGACATGAATACATTTCAGCGAGCGCAGCTTTAAAAAAAGGTGTCACGGTTTTCGCATGGACCTCGATTTTAATTTTCGCATTTTCCCGGGTAAACCTTGCCACCAACGTAGTACCGTCGCTGGGCGGCAAATTGCTTCCGGAATTTTATGGCTGGAATGGCTGGGCGGACGAGGTGAAAAAGCAATCGCGCGGCCTGCCTGTTGTGATGATGAATTCCTACCAGATGGCATCTAAATATTCCTTTCATTCGGGGAAAGACGCACTTTCACTAAACAATGTAGCCTACCGCAGCAACCAGTATGATATATGGAGCATCGCCGACAGTCTTCAGGGAAAAACTGTGGCGTTATTCATGCCTTATGCGGAAAACCGCGATTCGCTGAAAACATTTGATACGCCCCGCGGTAAAATGCAAATGTTGGTGATCGAAAATTTCCGGTCGTATAACAAAGTGCGCATTAAAACCGCGAAAGACTGGTATCATTTCAAACATGGAGAGGAAGTTTTTATTCCGCTCACTTTTCATCTGGAAAATAATAACCCACAGCATTTTTATCACAACCCGCAATACCCGGTTTCTCTTGTTTACACACGTTACTATTATGACCGGCATGATGGTGAGTTCATGCTGCTCGACCTGGACGATGCCGTAATTACACCCGGCCAGACATACACCGCGCGTATCCAGTTGCCAGAAAAAACAGGACCTTATTACCTGCGGTTTTCGATCCGGACAGGCTGGATGCCACCCGGCCTCAATAGTCATATCATCCGCATGGATGTCGAATAGTTGTGAAGAAATGCAGTGCGATGGCAACATGCATGAACGGCCCGAAAGGGTATATTTACGGCATTCCTGATGAAAAAAATTTTAGTCGCCAATCGCGGTGAAATTGCTTTGCGCGTCATGCGTTCGTGTCATGAGATGGGAATCGCCACGGTAGCCGTTTATTCCGAAGCGGATCGGAATGCGCCGTTCGTGCGTTATGCCGGGGAGGCCGTCTGCATCGGTCCGCCGCCATCTTCCCAATCCT
>DATDOQ010000399.1:0-6130 GCA_035293205.1 Bacteroidia bacterium | reverse complement strand
AAGACACAAAAAAACACACGAAGAAAAGACACAAAAAAAACCGCTTATGAGGCGGTTCTTTTTAATTAAAACAATTTATTTTTTTCAGAATGGCAGATCATCACCGGGTGCCGGCATCGAAACTTCCGTAGCCGGCATCGCCTGTTGCATTGGCGCAGCCTGGTTATTCTGAGCCGGCGCGTTTGCAGAGTCTATTTTCCACGCTTCGATCGTGTTGAAGTATTTTACCACTCCTTCTTTTGATGTCCATTCGCGGCCGCGTAGATTGTACTGCACGCGGATTTCATCGCCAACGTTGAATTTATCGATGAGGTTACAGCGATCCTGCGTGAGCTGGAGGGTGATGTGCTGTGGATATTGCGAAGTATTGTCCGTGATCACAAATTCACGCTTACGAAATTTTTCTGTGACGATTTGTTCTTCGGATTTGATCTTCAGGATTCCTTTAATTTCTGACATAACGCTACGTATTTAAGATTATACTGTAAAAATACGGATTCTGCCTGCGTCCCAGAATAAGTAATCAACACATGTGGATAAGTTTTGACAGAAAAAATGATAAACTACAAATCGTAGCTACTTTATCAATAAAACTTTCCAGGCTTCTTCCACCCTGCCCTCACCAAGCAGCCTCGCTGCAATCTGATGCAAATGCGTTTCCAGCTTTTCCGCATCGTTTCCATAATCCTGCCAGGCTTCGAGGATAGCGCCCGAGGCTTTGTATTTTTCAACCTCTTCGGGCGTAGGGAGTTTTTCGATATTTCCCAATTGCCCCAGATGAGTGCCCGTAAGCACTTTACTGTTACGGATAGCGGCAGGCAGCTGATCCACTCCGATGCCAATGGTTGTCAGCGGTTTCGCCACTTTGAAAAGAGCGTTGCCTGAAGCCCGGCAATACCAGTCGGCGCCCATCCGGGCTACCAGGTCAATCTTTTGCTGGTCGATCATTTTTGTTTCGGGGTCGAGGATCTCCTCTTTTATATGCATCATCACAATTTCTGCGATAATTAGATTTCCAGCGCCCCCATGCTGCCCAAGCTCAACTACATCTTTCACCAAACATTCCAGCTGCACAGGCGATTCTTTCACACGGAAGGGACGGATTTTTACAGATGGTTCCTGTGTCAATCCTGCCTTCACAAATTCATTTACGCCTTTCGGATATTCCGTGCTCGTCAGCGAGGCCTGCTGCACAAGATCATAGTTTACGATATTGATCACCACTTCCGGCACCTCGCGGATATTATCGTGCGTGTTTTTTGTCGCCCCGGTGCGCCCACTTCGCGCGGGAGAAAAAATAACAACAGGCGGATTGGCGCTGAATACATTAAAAAAGCTGAAAGGGCTGAGGTTGGGATTCCCGTCTTTATCAATCGTGCTGGCAAAGGCAATCGGACGGGGGGCAATGGCGTGCAGCAAGTACTGATGCAGCAGTGAAGTTTTTAAATCTTTCGGGTCAAGTGATAACATGCGCAAAGATAAGAAAGCGAGAATTGGATCAGTAATCCGTGTGAATCCGTGTGAATCCGTGGCTAAATTTGCCCCATGAAAACAGCATTGATTACAGGCAGCACCAGCGGCATCGGGCTTGGCATCGCGCGACGGCTGGCAAAGGCCGGTTACCGGATCGCATTTAACGGACTTGAAAAAAACGGGGCGGAAATCGCGGCCGGTATCGGTAAAGAATCAGGCATTGAAACTTTTTTTTCTTCCGCCAACCTGCTTGACGAAAATGAAATCGCAAAACTTGTTGAAGAAACCACGAAAAAGCTCGGGCCCATTGATGTCCTGGTGAACAATGCAGGCATGCAATATGTATCGGCGATCGAAGATTTCCCGGCTGATCAATGGAACAGGATCATTGGCCTCAATCTTACTGCGGCTTTTCACACGACGCGGCTTACAATAAAAGCGATGAAAGAAAGAAAATGGGGACGCATCATCAACATTGCATCCGCGCATGGACTTGTAGCGTCTGAATATAAGTCGGCCTACGTCGCTTCAAAACACGGACTGATCGGGCTTACAAAAGTAACTGCGCTGGAAGGCGCGCCTTATGGAATCACCGCCAACGCTATTTGTCCCGGTTATGTGGACACGCCACTCGTTCGCGGACAGATCGCCGGACAGGCTAAAACACACGGTATGAGCGAAGCGGATGTAATTTCAAAAGTCATGCTGGCCAAACACGCGGTCAAAAAATTTGTGCAGCCTGATTCGCTTGGGGAACTTTGTGTTTTTCTTGCTTCTGACCATGCGGAGCTGATTACTGGAACTGCCATCCCGGTTGATGGCGGCTGGATCGCACAATAAGGAATCTCATTTTATTTAAATGTTATTACAGGCAATATGTCAAAAAGCCGCACTAATAGGCTGTTGCAGGAAGGCCTGAGCTGAGGCGCGGTTTTTGATACGGCCCCGCAATTAAAATTGTGAATAACTTCCAGAGAACAAAGGTGTTTTTTTCCTAATTTTCATCTGCCTAACCATAGGGGGTTCTTCCATGTCTCTCCGTTATTTTCTTAAAATTTCAGGGATCTTTTTCATCTCCCTGTTTATTCTGCTCGAAGGTTTTGGATTTCTGACCGCAGGTCCGCGCGAAGGCTTTTCATCGAAAGCGTCGTTCCTGCTTGCCGCAGCTACCTCCGACGCGATCTGGATCCTCATCCTTTGGGTGTTCAGCATCTTCATCCTGACAAGGCCGTTTTCAAAAAAACAACAGTCCCGCAGGAGAAAAACAGTCAAAGGCATTTAGAGAATCCAATCCTGGTGACTAAATTTACCGCTGATACAGACCCGGTAAAGTAGTTGAACCCTGCCCATTTGTTTGATAAAAAATTCGTTGCCATGGCCCTCCAGGGTGGCGGAGCGCATGGCGCTTTCACATGGGGCGTGCTCGACCGTTTGCTTGAAGTGGAAGAATTGGTTGCTGAAGGGATCTGCGGAACCAGCGCCGGAGCTGTGAATGCCGTGACACTGGCGTATGGCCTGCACCTTGGTGGCCCGGAAAAAGCGAAAGAATTACTCGAAAAGCTCTGGAAAAAAGTAGCGCAGTACGGCAGCGTTTTATTCAAGCCGGCGCCGTGGGACAGCCTGAATTTCGGCGACATGCATGCTTCACCCGGCTATATCTTTTACAACGCGGTATCGCAAACGCTTTCCCCATATCAGTTAAATCCATTTAATTACAATCCGCTCAGGGACTTGCTGCTGGAGTTGATCGACTTCAATGAGCTGCGCAGCTACAGCACTAAAAAACTGTTTGTCTGCGCCACCAACGTAAAGACCAACCGCGCGCGCGTTTTTCATAATCATGAGATCACGGTTGACGCCGTCCTGGCTTCGGCATGCCTGCCGTTTTTATTCCAGGCTGTTGAGATCGACGGTGAATTTTACTGGGACGGCGGGTACATGGGAAATCCGCCGCTCACACCGCTCATTGCCGAAACGCAAACGCATGATGTGCTGCTGGTGAAAATCAATTCCATCAATATTCGCACACTTCCAACATCAGCGCGTGATATTGCGGAACGTGTCAATGAGATCAGCTTCAACAGCAGCCTGATCAGCGAAATGCACATGGTGCACTACCGCAACGAATTGATCCGGAAAGGTGTCGTGCTGCCGGAACAGGACCGCGAAATATTTGTGCATTGCATTTCCGGCTATGAATCGCTTGACCATCTCTCCTACTCGAGCAAGCTCAATACTTCGTGGGAATTTTTACAGCACCTGAAAGAAGCCGGCCGCAAAACTGCGGATCAATGGCTGGAAAACGAATATGATATTGTTGGCGTGCGCTCTTCATTTGATGTGGATGAGCATTTTTTGAATCGATACTAGAGTTGAATGTGTTAATGTGTCAATGTGCCGATGTGCCGATTGTTCATTGCTCAACAAATTCAATTTCCACGCGGCGATTCAGCCTTCTGCCTTCTTCGGTATCATTGAACGACATCGGTTGTCTGCAGCCCATTCCATTAAAGGACATCTTGGCGGCGGGATATCCTTTTGCAATAAAATAATCGTAAACGGCACGTGAACGTTTGAAAGAAAGATCGAGGTTGTATTCATCCGTCCCAACGTTATCAGTATGCCCGACGATGCGGATGGCGGGGAAATTTCTTTTTTCAAGCAAAGCATAAGCGCTATCGAGAATTTTGTTTGATTCGGGAAGAAGCGTGGCGCTTGCGGTTTCGAATAAAAGGTTGCGCAGCGTAATCGATTCGGGATGGCAGCTTTCGAAAAAACAAATTCTAAACCGGGCATCTTGCGGCAAATACCCGTAGGCTTCAAGGCCATATTCGACAAGCAGGTAAAAGGTTTCTCCCTTTCTGACCCGGACCGGGCGGATATGCGCGAGGCCGGGGCCTGCCGGGATCGCGATGCCGGTGGCACGATAAGTCATTCCGGTTGTAAAATCTTCGGCCGGCTGCGAGAGGCATGCGCGAAGCATGCTGACATTTCCTGTTTTCAGGTTACCGCAGAAATCCCCGCCAGATGATCGAAATAAAATAAAGTCAAGATCAACTTTCGTATCATAAGGTGTGATCGTAAATACAAGAAGCGTATCAAAAGGAACGGTGAATTTCAGCCAGCGCTGCAAACCGCCTTCATAATAAAGCACCGTATCTTGGGTTTGCGTGATCTGCCAGCTGATAAAAGCGCCCCGCTGTACCGAATCAATTACCGGTTTCAGCATGTTGACTGTATGAACAGAATCACATCCCGGCTTTTTTTGCTGGGCAACAGCAATCTGAAAAATAAAAATCGAAAATATTAAAACAAAAAATCGCATTTCAGCTTTTGGTCTTGTTTTCCAGCGACATTCTGAATTCGCGGATCAATATGATCAGCTGCGGGATTGCCTCGAGGTTCAGCGTATGCCCTGCCTTTTTTATGATCTCAAACTTTGCGCCGGAAATATGATCAGCAACTTCGCGCGCCACAACGGGCGGGATCAGCATGTCTTCCTCCCCTTGTATAACGAGCACCGGCACTTTGATATTTTTCAGCTGCTGCCTGTAATCGCCACGGGTTTCTGTCGCGCGCATGAGCTTCAGCAGGCTGGAGGCTTTGAGCTGATTCCCGATCCGCATTTCTTTTAATGCCTGGACAGGTATCAGGGGATTTTCAAAATAGGATCTGCCAAGAACAGTTGGCAGCATCACATCGAGCAACAGTGGGTAATCACCGATTCTCAGCGCGGCTTTCCAGCTGGCCCCGATCGCGTCGAATACCGGTGTTGAATGTGCGAATGTGGAAATAAGAATTGCGCCACGGAAAAAATGCGGGTAATTCACGAGCGCGTGTTGCGCAATTGCGCTTCCATACGAGATTCCGGCAAGAATAATATTGGTGGCTTTTAATGACTGTAGCAGTTCATATAGATCCGCGGCATGCGCGTCAAATGTGCGAAAATCTTCCGGCGCGCCGGATTTCCCCTGGAAAACGGAGTCGAGTAAAATGATTTTCGATTCCTGCGCAAGAGTTGGCGAAATACCTGCCCATGAGAACGTGCTTTGCGAAAGTCCGTTCAGGAAAACAATTGTAAAATCACTGTTTTCCTTACCATGCACTTCATAGTATAGTTCCGTTCCGTCTGTTAGGTGATGAATCATTTCACTACAGGTGCTGGATTAGTTCAGCATAGGCACGAATATACCGGAATGGGTTGAAGAAATTAAACAGACGGCATGGGAGATTTCTTAATTTGTGAAATTGACTGCATTTTTTAACGCTCAAACAGTTACGGCAAACTACTACAAACCCGCACATCCAGAGAATCAAAAGAATAAAAACCGTTTGCTATATTTACAGTGAAATGTAATATAATTGGAACGACTGTTTTGTTAACCAAAAAGCCCTGTTCAGTTACGCAGGGTTTTTCCTTTTAAAACCGATGGCAGAGATACTGATAATTCTTCTTCTCATTTTGATTAACGGCATTTTCGCCATGTCCGAGATTGCGATGGTTAGCGCGCGAAAGTCGCGTTTGGAGGCTTCAGCAAGGAAAGGAGACAAAGCGGCAAAAAAAGCGCTTGAACTTTCCCGTAACCCAGGTAAATTTCTTTCAACCGTTCAGATCGGCATTACGCTGATCGGGATACTTACCGGTATTTATAGCGGT
>DATDOQ010000398.1:0-7069 GCA_035293205.1 Bacteroidia bacterium | reverse complement strand
ATGGTTCTCCGCCCGGTTGGCATGCGAGGCAAGCAGCGACAGCGCCCATGTAGGATTCGATGTGATCCTGCGCATGCGGCGCGACAGCATGATCTGGATGCTTGTGACCGATCCGCTCATGGGAATAAAAGTGGCGCGCGTGCTGATCACAAAAGACTCCGTCAAATTCGTTCAGTATGGTTTGCTGGGCGCGCCGGACAGATGTTTTTCGGGAGATTTTGCGTATCTTTCTTTATTGCTGCAAACCGATGTTGACTTCGAAATGATGCAATCCCTGCTGATCGGAAATAGCGCAGAATTTTATGAAGAAGATGAAAAGCTGAAATCTTCACTTAACCGGGCCAGTTGCACCTACACGCTGGGCACCATCCGGAAGCGCAGGCTGCGTAAAATAATCGGAGGGCAAAGGCAGGTGGAAGACCCCGTGCAGACAATAACGCTCGATCCCTCTTCGTTCAAAATTCTGAATATCCTTTTCCTCGATGCGCAAAACAGGACCTTCACCGCGACATACAGCAATTTCAAAACCCTCGATTCCATGCTCGTTCCCGCGCACGCTGTTTTCTATGCGCGAGGACTGCATAAAAACGCAACGCTCGATGCCAGCTATAAACACATTTCTTTATCCGGCCCGCTTGAGTTTCCATTTGTATTTCCCGATGATTGTGAAACGATCCTAATCCCGCAACGAGGTGAAAATAACAAACAACCCGCCCCCGGCCACTAACAGTCAGCCATCCGCTGCCGCACGACTCATCACTGCATTGCTTGTTGCGTTTGCGTTTTTGTTGATCGTTTCCCCGCTTGTGCTGGCGCAGAACGGCGCAAAAAAATCTTCCAAATCCACCACGCAGCCGAAGAAAAAACCGGTGTCAAAGGCAAAACCGGAGAAGCAGGATAAATATTCGCTCGAAGCGAAGAAAAAAAAGCTGCAGGCCGATATTGATCTTACGGATAAGCTCCTGAAGCAAACACGCCGGTCAAAAACGCTTTCGCTCAGCCAGCTGCTCGCGCTGAATCAAAAGATTGAGGCGCGCCAGGCGATGATCGCCGAGATCAACAGCGAAATTTACGGGCTGGATGAAATGATCCGTAAAAATTCCGCGATCGCAACGCAATTGGATTCCGAAGTTGTTCAGCTGAAACGCAATTACGCGCGCATGATCGTTTATGCTTACCGCAATCGTGATTCCTACCAGCGCATGATGTTCATCTTTTCGGCAAAAAATTTCAACCAGGCTTTTATGCGCATGCGTTACATGAAACAGATCGGTGAAAGCCGAAAGTTTCAGTATGAGAAAATAGCTGCACATCAGGCGGAGCTGAATGAAAACATCCGAACGCTTGAACAGCAAAAAAATGACAAGCGGTCGCTGCTCGGCGCGGAAGAAAAAGAACAGAACCAGCTGGCGTCAGAGAAATCCGAAAAGGACCGCGCGTTCCGCGAGCTGCAATCCAAAGAATCGCAGCTGAAAAATGATCTCGATAAAAAGAAAAGTGAACAGGCTTCGATCAGCAACGCGATCCGCGATTTAATTGCCGCTGAAGCCGCCCGCCTCGCTGCCGCTGCTGCCAAAGCCGCGAGTAAATCAACCGCGACTGGAACCACACCCCCGGGAAACGAAAAGCCGTCCAAAACAACCGGAACGGACAAACCCCCGATTACCGCCACTCCAAAACCCGCTGTGCTTGGCGCAAATTTTTCTTCCAACATCGGTACGCTTCCCTGGCCGGTTGCTGAAGGCACAATTGCCAGCCATTTCGGAAAACGTCAGCACCCGGTGCTTGAGACGGTTTATACAAATAACAATGGTATTGACATCGCCACAACCGCCGGCGCGCAGGCAAAAGCTGTATTTGAAGGGCAAGTCACAGGTGTAACGAATATCCCGGGATCCGGCTGGCTCGTAATCATTCGCCATGGCGACTATCTCACCGTTTATGCGAAGCTCGAAAGCATTCATGTGAAAACAGGCGACAACCTGAAAACCGGTGATACGATCGGAAAAGTTTCCACGGATGGAGATGATGGTACCACCCAGCTTCATTTTGAAGTATGGAAGAGCGGGCCCGAAAAGCTTGATCCGGAACAGTGGCTGATGAAAAAGTCGTAACGGGAACTTCGCGAATATTTTTTCTGCAGCTGACACCCAGTTTTTTTAGCAGCCTTTTTATTTTTCCATCCAATTAAATGAATGGGGCGCTTTCGCCACACAATCCGGCCGGGCTGCCGTACCAAACTTTCCTCAAAATTGCCATAACTCAGCCGATTCTTACAGCTGAAATATCCGGCTGTTTTATGATTTTCCTGCTCAGAGATGCGGGTATACTTTTGTTTTGTTAATCACACATAATGAACGCACCGCTTTTTTTTCCCCCGATTCCCATTCTGATCCCCATCCGCACCAACCGGCCCAGAAGATCAGCATTGGTGAAAGCACAAAGACTTTTGATCCTTCGCACCGACCCGTTTCGTAAGAATTTTTAGCCGGGCGCAAGAGTCCTTAAACGGACTACTCACTACAGGTCTCCCAAAACACGGGCAGACCTTTTGTGTTTAATAGAAGTTCCGGTTTGAAAAAGGGAGTGGTAACAGTGTACCTTGCATACCGGAAATAATACACGCTTATTCTGACTCCGGAATTGATTTAATATGAAAGTTATCTGGTTTATCCGTCATGCAAAATCTTCGTGGGACCTGGACCTTGATGATATGTACCGCCCGCTGAATGATCGTGGATACCGTGACGCGGTAGAAATGGCCAATCGTTTTAAAAAGATTTCAAAGGTCAGCCTGATTTTTACCAGTCCTGCGGTTCGCGCATATTCCACGGCACTGATCTTTGCAAAGACCCTTAACTATGATCCTGCTTTGATCACCCTCAGCCCATTGCTGTATGATACGGGCGCGAAACAACACCAGGCGGTCATCGCCGGTCTGCCCCCGGAAACGGATGAAGTTGCCTTTTTTGGCCATAATCCAACCATTTCGGAGGTTGCGAACCTGATGGCAGGCACGGAACTGGCGGAGATCCCTACCGCTGCCATTGTTGGCGTAGAATCTGATGTAACCACCTGGAAGGATGCAGCTTATTTGGCCGGAAAGCTCCTCCATTATGATTATCCCAAAAACAGCGGCGGGTAGCCGGCCCGGTCAAATTCCACATTAAATTTCGTTATCCGCACCTCAAGGGGGCTATTTCCGGCTAATTTTACGGCCCCCAACCCTATGAAGAAGAAGAAGATTCCACTTATTAACCGCGAGGTCAGCTGGCTTTCTTTTAATGACAGGGTTTTGCAGGAAGCTGAAGACCGCACCAATCCGCTGATCGAACGGCTGCGTTTTCTCGGCATTTATTCCAATAACCGCGATGAATTTTTCCGGGTCCGGGTGGCGACGTTAAAACGAATGACCAAGCTCGGCAAAAAAGTGCATGAGCTGCTGGGCGGAGATCCGGAAGTAATTCTCGAACAACTACAGCGAAGAGTCATCGGCGCCTCTCACCGTTTCGACCGGATTTACAATGAGATCCTGCATGAGCTCGAAAAGCAACGCATTCATATCATTGATGAACACCAGCTGAAAGAAGACCAGGGAGATTTTGTCCGGGAATTTTTCCGGGAAAAAGTGATGGCCATCCTTTTCCCGATCATGCTCGACAGCGCGCCCTCATTTCCATTCCTGAAAGACCAGTCGATTTATCTCGCGATCAAGCTTGAACGCAGGCAACGCAACAAGAAGAACCGGTATGCGCTCATCGAAATACCAACCGATACGCTCTCCCGCTTTGTGGTGCTGCCTGGACGCAACACGCACCAGTATATAATCCTGCTCGATGATGTGATCCGTTTTTGCCTTCAGGAAATTTTTCCGCCGCACGAATACGGAAAAGTAAGCGCCTACACAATTAAGCTTACGCGCGATGCCGAACTCGACATTGATAACGACGTTTCAAAAAGTTTTGTCGAGAAGATCAGCGGAAGTCTGAAAAAACGGAAGAAGGGCCTGCCGGTGCGTTTTGTATATGACAAGGCCATGCCTGCCGATCTGCTCCTGTTCCTGCGCAAACGTTTGAAGGTGATTAAGCAGGATAATATTGTTCCGGGCTCACGCTACCATAATTTCAAGGACTTTATCAAATTCCCGGATCTTGGTCACAAGGATCTTGCCTGGCCGGAGCTAGCGATCGCAGACAACCCGCATTTTCTTCCAGGGAGAAGCATGTTCAGCGTTATCCGTGAAAAAGATGTGCTCCTGCATCTTCCCTACCAGCCGTTCCATCATATTACCGATCTGCTCCGCGAGGCTTCGATTGATCACCGGGTGAAGAAAATTCAGATCACACTCTATCGTGTCGCAAAAAACTCGAACATCGTTAATTCACTGATCAACGCGGTGAAAAACGGGAAACAAGTTGTGGTCGTGATGGAGCTGCAGGCGCGGTTTGATGAGGAGAATAATATTTACTGGTCAAATCGTTTGCAGGAAGAAGGCGTGCGTGTGATTTTCGGCGTTCCCAACATCAAGGTCCATTCGAAACTTTTCATGATCACGCGCCGCGAAGAAGGCAAGCTGGTGAATTACGCGCATATCGGAACCGGGAATTTCAATGAGAGCACTTCAAAAGTTTATTCGGATAAAAGTCTTTTGACGGCAAACAAACATATCACGGAAGAAGTTCAGCGTGTATTCGATTTTTACCACGACAACCTGAAGCCGGGAAACTACAAGCATCTATCCGTTTCTCCTTTTAACATGCGGAAAAAATTCACGAATCTAATCCAGAAAGAAATTGACAACGCGAAAAAAGGAAAGCAGGCCTGGATCATTTTAAAAATGAACAACCTGGTGGACCGCGAAATGATCCTCAAGATTTACGAAGCCAGTCGCGCGGGCGTGAAGATCCGCCTGAGTGTCCGCGCAGTCTGCTCCATCGTACCCGGCGTAAAAGGAATCAGCGAAAATGTGGAAGCATTCGGCATCGTCGGGCGGTTCCTGGAACACAGCCGCGTGTTCATATTTTGCAATGGAGGCGATGAAAAGTATTTCATATCTTCGGCCGATTGGATGTCAAGGAACCTGGATTTTCGCTCCGAAGTTGCGGTGCCGGTTTATGACAAGGAAAGTCAGCAGGAGCTGAAACAAATTATCAATCTCGAGCTGCGCGATAATCGCAAAGCAAGAATTCTCGGAGGAAAAGAAGAAAATACATACCGCCGCACCACTTCGCAGAAACCGCTGATCGCACAGGAAGAGACACGGCTTTTCCTCGAAAGAAAATCAAAGGCCGCAAAACGCGCCGCTGCACGACAGAAAAAGAAAGTTGAAATTCGCCGCCATTGACATAGGATCCAACGCCGTTCGTCTCCTGTTCGGGAATGTTTACGAAACGCAGGAAGGTCCCAATTTCAAAAAAGCTGATCTCGTCCGCATCCCGCTCCGCCTCGGCGAAGATGCTTTCCTCCACCGCAAAATTTCAGAAGAAAAGATCCGCAAGCTGGTGCTCGCGATGAAAGCGTTCCGGCAATTGCTGGACTTCTATGAAATTGTGGAGTACAAGGCTTGCGCCACTTCCGCTATGCGCGAATCCACCAACGCGGGAGAAATCGTTAAACTAATTGCAAAAGAAACGAACATCGCCATCGAGATCATCGACGGAAAAACGGAAGCGGAAATTATTTACGCCAACCACATCGCCGAACATCTCAGCCCGGATAATTCCTATCTCTACATCGATGTTGGCGGCGGAAGCACGGAGCTGACGCTTTTTTCCCAGAACCATGTTGCGGCGTCGCGGTCTTTCAATATCGGAACGATCCGTTTGCTGAATGATCTTGTGAACAAAGAATCATGGACGGAATTCAAGGAATGGATCAAAGCGGAAACAAAAGGTCATAAGCCACTGTCCGCGATCGGTTCGGGCGGGAATATCAATAAAATGTTCAAGATGTCGCGGAAAAAACAAAACCGCCCTATTTCCTATAACCGCCTGAAAGAACTCCACGAATACATTGCTTCATTTACGCTGCAGGAACGCATCGAAACCCTGGGCCTCAATACCGACCGCGCGGATGTGATCGTACCCGCCGGAAAAATTTTCCTTACCATCATGAAAAACGCCGAGATCTCAAAAATTTATGTCCCACAGATCGGCATGGCGGATGGACTGATACATGTGCTTTATGAAAATTATGTGGCGCGGAACCGGAAAGGACTTGTTTTTACGGAGTGAGAAATTGATGTGCTGATGAATCGATTTTTCGATGTGCCGATGAAAAATTATGCTGCGATTTGGTGGAGAAATTGAAAGATTGAAAATTGAAAGATTGCGTAGTACTTTGAAATGTAATGCTGCTATAACGAAGTACGAAATACGAAAAAATGAAAATGAATACGAATTGAATGATTGCTTTTCCCACACCCGCGCAAATATAACTGCTAACGGGAAATTGAAAGATTGAAGATTGCCTATTGCTCCATTGTTTATTGTTCATTGCTTCTACTGCTTATTGCATAATGCTCTGTAGCAAATTTCCCATGCATGACAAGCAATTTTTAACTTAGCACATGTTTCCCGCCCGCGTTTTGCGTTTGTTCTTTGGTTGTTACGCATTCCTTGTTTTTTTGTTGTTGTTATTTATAGCAACTCCCGTATATCTGATAGTTTTTTTAATTGCACCTGACAAACAAGCCGCGCACATCGCGCATAAAATAAGCCGAGCATGGGCATTTTTACTTTCCGTTTTTTTCTTCCAGCCCTATCGCGTCCGCAACAAATCTTTTATTGATCCAAATAAAACTTATGTGTTTGTAGCCAACCACCGGTCACAGCTCGATATTCCCCTATTCGCACGGGCCTGCAAAAACACTTTCCGTTTCCTCGCCAAAGCAGAACTGAAAAAAATTCCACTGCTTGGCTACGTGATCGGGCGGCTGTATGTGACGGTCAACCGGAGTGACCGCATGAACCGCACCCGCAGCATTGAGCTTTTGAAACAATCCCTCGAACAAAACATTTCCGTTTTCCTCTGCCCCGAAGGAACGCGCAACCGCAATGAAGATCCGCCG
>DATDOQ010000397.1:0-15683 GCA_035293205.1 Bacteroidia bacterium | reverse complement strand
AACCGCGCTTATACCATGGACCAGCAAGTGAACGTGGCATGGGAAAGCAAAGAGCTGGAAATCGAATTTGAAACCTTCCGTAATAAATTATTGCCCGGTCAGAAAGAAGAATGGAAGCTGAAAATAAAAGGCCCGCAAGGCGAAAAAGTTTCCGCTGAAATGGTGGCGGCCATGTATGATGCTTCGCTGGATGAATTCCGATCGCACGACTGGAGCTTTTATTTGTACAAATCTTATTACGGCTCGCTAAGCTGGCAGCAGGGCGTGGAAGGAACTACCGGCTCAAATTTGTACCAGGATTATTGGAATAGATATGCCAGTTATGAAAACAGGACGTACGATGCGCTGAACTGGTTTGAGTATATGTATGGTGTCAATCTTTACAAGAAACACTTTCGATCCAATAAAGAATCTTTGGCCTCCCCAGGTCATACGTATTCTTGGTCCCCTGCACAAGGTGAGTCAGGTGATGATATGAACGCTGATGTAAGAGGTTTCTCAATGACAGTAGGGAGCGATGGCCTTAAAAAGACAGAAGTAGAAAGGGAAGATAGTGCCGTAAAACCTAGCACACAGGAATTAAAAGTCCGCACCAACCTGAACGAAACCGTTTTTTTCTACCCGGAATTACAAACCGATTCCAGCGGCGCAGTCATCATCAAATTCACCATGAATGAAGCGCTGACGAAATGGAAGTTCATGGCTCTCGCCCATACCAAGGATTTGAAATATGGCCAGGCGACGAGAGAAGTGGTCACACAAAAAGACCTCATGATCCTGCCCAACGCGCCGCGTTTCCTGCGCGAAAAAGACCAGATCACTTTTACGGCAAAAGTTTCGAATCTTTCCGGCAAAGAAATTTCCGGCACCGCGCAGCTGTTATTATTTGATGCGCTCTCGATGCAACCGGTAGAAAGTAAATTGCTGGCCGGCGATGGCAAAAGGAAGTTCACCGCGAAAAAAGGACAAAGCGCGCCGCTGGCATGGGATCTTAAAATTCCGGAAGGTTTGGGCGCAATCACGTACCGCGTTGTAGCAGTTGCAGGAAAATTTACCGATGGCGAAGAATCGGCGCTGCCGGTGCTGAGCAACCGCATGCTCGTTACGGAAACCATGCCGCTGCCAATCCGGGGCGGGCAAACAAAAGAATTCCGTTTTGAAAAATTGCTGAGCCAGGGAAATGGTTCCTCCACGATCCGCAATCACCGCCTGACTTTGGAGTTTACCGCGAATCCCGCATGGTACGCCGTGCAGGCGCTGCCGTATATGATTGAGTATCCTTACGAATGTGCCGAACAGATTTTCAGCCGGTATTACGCGAACAGCATTGCATCGCATATTGCGAATTCTTCACCGAAGATCCGCGCCGTTTTCGACATCTGGAAAAATCAAAGCCCCGATGCATTCCTTTCGAATCTCGAAAAAAACCAGGATTTGAAAAACGTAGTGCTCACCGAAACGCCGTGGGTGCTGCAGGGACAAAATGAATCGGAGCGCAAACGGCGTGTAGGCTTGTTGTTCGACATGAACCGCATGGCGGATGAAGAGGAGCGTACGATTCGCAAGCTGCGCGATCTCCAGGTTTCCAATGGCGGCTGGCCTTGGTTCGAGGGAATGCCGGATGACCGGTACATTACGCAGTACATTATTACAGGGCTTGGTCATCTTGATCAGCTTGGTGTGAAAAAAGTGCGTGAAGACAAGAGCAACTGGAATATGATCACGCAGGGTGTGCATTATCTCGACAACCGAATCCGCGAAGATTACGAATGGATCCTTAAATATGAAATGAAGCGAATCAATGAAGATCACCTGGGCTATTATGCCATTCAGTATTTGTACGCGAGGAGCTATTTTAAAGACATTGAAATAAAAAAGGGGAATAAGGCGGCATTTGATTATTTCTCCGGGCAGGCGAAAAAATTCTGGATGGATAAATCACGTTACATGCAGGGTATGATCGCGCTGGCAACATTCCGGAATAATGACAAGAAAACGGCGGATGATATTATGAAGTCACTTGCCGAAACAGCTTTGCACAGCGAAGAAATGGGCATGTACTGGAAAGAAAATACCGGCGGTTATTACTGGTACCAGCTTCCAATCGAAACACAGGCGCTGCTCATCGAGGCATTTAAAGAAGTGAAAAATGACCAGAAGTCCGTTGACGAGCTGCGCGTATGGTTATTGAAAAACAAGCAAACGAATGACTGGAAGACAACAACGGCAACGGCGACCGCCTGTTACGCCATGCTCATCGACGGCACAAGCTGGCTGGCTACGGAATCCGATGTGCAGATTGTTGTCGGCGCCATGCAAATCGATCCGAAAAAGTTGGATATAAAAGAAGAAGCCGGAACGGGATATTTCAAAACTTCCTGGAGTGGTGATGCGATACAACCTGCCATGGGGAAAGTGAGCGTTTCTAAATCCGGTCCCGGCGTTTCGTGGGGCGCGCTTTACTGGCAGTATTTTGAGGACATGGATAAGATCACGCCGGCGCAAACACCTTTGCAGGTGACGAAAAAACTTTTCCGTGTGAAAAACACAGCCTCTGGTCCGGTCATCGAACCAGTTACGGAAAAAACTGTACTTCGTCCAGGCGACAAGCTTCGCGTGCGCATTGAACTGAAGAACGACCGCGACATGGAATATATCCATATGAAAGACATGCGCGCCTCCGGTTTCGAGCCGGTGAATGTGCTCTCGCAATACAAATGGCAGGACGGCCTGGGTTATTACGAAAGCACCAAGGATGCATCAACTGATTTCTTTTTCAGCTTTCTTCCGAAAGGAACGCATGTGTTTGAATATCCGTTAACGGTGATCCATGCCGGCGATTTTGCGAACGGCATCACGCAGGTGCAATGCATGTACGCTCCGGAGTTTTCAGCGCATAGCGAGGGAGTGCGCGTGCGGGTGAGTAAATAGCATCGGCGCGCAGGCCAGCGCGCAAGGGAGCCAGGAGCCAAGAACCAGGATTATGAAAATGTAAATGGATCCTGTCTCTTGGTTCTTGTTTCCGGTTTCTTTTGGCCATGGCTTCATGCAATAGGGCCTGGCTCATTCAATATGCACATCCTCATCCGTCTTCGACTCCCACTCCTCTTAAGTTATTGAAAATAAGGTTTCCATAAAAAGACACTTCTCTTGCTGAAATGCAGATTTTGCAGTATCTTTGTAAGGAAACTTTATTATGCAACCGAAATTCACCGTATTATACATGGAGGCAGCCCGGGAGTACCTTATGGGACTTGACATGAAATCACGTGAGAAAATCATTTACAACATTGACAAAGCTCGACACAATTACGATAAGGAACTTTTTAAAAAGCTTTACGGCGAAATATGGGAATTTCGCACTTTGTATAACCGAACATATTACCGCCTTTTCGCTTTTTGGGATAAATCGGACAATGCACAGACGCTGGTGATTGCGACACATGGTATTGTTAAAAAAACCGGGAAGACGCCGGAGAAAGAAATTGTGCGGGCAGAACAGTTAAGGCAATTGTATTTTAATTTAAAAAAATAAAATTATGGCAACGAAACGCAAAATGAAACTTTACACCATGGACCAGATTAAGGACGAGTTCATTGGTAAGCGTGGCACGGGTAAGCGTGAAAAATACGAGCAGGATTTGAAAATGGAATTGCTTGGTGATATGATAAAGCAAGTGCGTCTCGAACGCAACCTGACCCAGGATCAATTAGGAAAACTTATTGGTGTCCAAAAGGCCCAAATTTCAAAGCTGGAGAACAATGCTACCAACGTAACCATGGAAACCCTTCTCCGCGTGTTTACGGCGTTAAAGGCTAAAATAAGTTTTCATATTGAGTTGAAGAACCAACGGATCCAGATTGCTTCCTAAGTTATAACGCTAAGATTAAATTCTCAGTTAGGCGTACGCAAGGGAACCAGGAGCCAGGATTCGGAAGAATTAAATTAATCCTGTCTCGTGGCTCTTGGTTCCGGTTTCTTTTTGCCATGTCTTCATGCAATACTGACTGCCTCATTCGACGATACATCATCATCCTTTTTCGGCTCAAAACCGCGTACCACATTGTCCACGCGCGCCATCGTAACCCCGCCACACTGAGATTTGGAATGGAAGCGGAATTCATTAGATTTGAATAGTATTGGGGACAGCACTACCTTGAACAACTAAAATGGCAAATGACAGGTATCTCACTATATCAATGTATCCCCTCTTACAAGCCGTTGCCGACAGTCCGGCTTATCAAATCCCTTCCCGAAACCAACTGCAAAATTCTAATTGATATTGAGGACAGTATTCAAGATGTTCAAAATCCTGAGCTGACGCCTGACTTAAAGGCACAGGCAAGACGCGACTTTGCAGAGATTGTCCGGAATCTGCCCGATCATAAATTCAGTTTAAGAATAAACTCCCTTCGGAGCAAAGAGTTTGAGCAAGACAAAGAGCTTCTGCACAGGTTTGCCAACAATATTGAAAGTGTTTTCCTTCCGAAAGTTGAAAGCAGTAGCGAATTGATCGCTTTTTACAATGAGTTTGGTGACAAGCACAAATTAAATTTGATAATAGAAACACAACGGGGAATTGAGAGCATTGATGAAATATTAAGCTCACCTTTTAACGCCGGTATTGACTTTGTTTTCTTCGGCAACTATGACTTTCATTTAGACAGCAATATTTATCCAATCACCGAACAAAACACCCTGAACTACTGGAAAATCGTTGCGCCAATCATTTCAAAAGTAGAAAATCGCAAATTAAACTTTGGCAATAGTCCATACGCGAACATTGCAGATATTCATTGTCTTGACTTTTCAGTTATGCAGTTGACAAAACTTTGCAGTCAAAACTTTGCCTTAATGTCTTTGCATAAAACGCAAACCATTTATTTCCAAAAACTAATTGCCGAATGGAGGCAAAATAAAATGCAATCAAAAATAATCAATCACAACGGCTTTACATCTGATGTTTTTATAAACAAAAAGCAGAAGGGAAGAAGTTTTGCGTGGGACGGCAAAAGAATAATTACACCGCAGGAATATCTTTTACTTTTTCGAAAGGAAAATGGATAGAATAAACATCGGGTTTCTGGGCGGGTGCATAAACAATCAACCTGGTATCAACCGGGAGGATTTGTATTATTCAATTATTTCAAAGCTTTTGACAAGCAATCAAAAAAACGAGTATCAAATATCTTTAGGCAGCTACCTTTCATTCGACCGCCTGCATGAACAAACGAAAAAGTTTATAACCAGGAAACAACCAAACTTTCTTTATCTTTTCATCAGACCACAGCCGCTAATGCCATTGCAGAAGCCAATCGTAAAGTATGACCGGGCAGAAAAGAAAACAGGTTATGCATTTCACCCCGCATTAATCACCCGGCAATTAATATGGAAAGAAGAGTTTTCCAGTTATCAACCCGCCTATGATTTTCAATTTGTGAATAAAAGAGATTTCGGTTTCCGTAGCATCAACCTGCTTACAGGTGTAGTACTAGGACTTCATCATTGGGCTTTGAAATATCTGGCACATCAATTGGGGTTAGTGAAGCAACTTTGTACGGAAAAAAATATTAAGCTCAAAATTATTTCGCCACCGCAAAATCCTGAATCATTCCTTGCAAATCTTACTTGCAAATGGATAGCGAAATATTTGCATAAATACTGCAAGTCGGCAGACATTGATTTCATAAATGTAAATACGTTTTCACTAGCCGATTTTGATCAGGACAAAATTCACTTTAATATTCCCGGACATAAAAAACTTGGGGAACTAATTTATCAGGACATCGATTTAGAAGGGAACGGGTCAGCCGCTAACATAAGATTAGATGAAAGGTTAAAAAAGAGGCTTAGCCTTTAATGCGAATAATTGTGCCGGCATTTCAAGGTATCCTGCATGAACTTAACCACGAAAAGCTGTGACGCTTGCCAACCCGCAAGGGAACCAGGAGCCAGGAGCCAGGATTCTGGAGGTATAAATTGATCCTGGCTCTTGGTTCTTGCTTCCGGTTTCTTTTTGCCATTTCTGAATTCAAAAAGCAAATAGTAGCGGCGCACTTGCCAACCCGCAAGGGAGCCAGGAGCCAGAATTCGGAAGATGCATATTAATCCTGGATCTTGGCTCTTGCTTCCGGTTTCTTTTGGCTATGTCTTAATGCAAAAAGGCAAAAAAATTAAAATCGTTCGAAAGTATATATCCGAAATAAAATTATGGCAAAGAAAAGCAAAATGAAACTTTACTCCATGGACCAGATTAAAGACGTGTTCATTGGTAAACGTACCACCACCAAGCGTGAAAAATACGAACAGGCTTTGAAAATGGAATTGCTTCGTGGCAAAAGATCTGAAAATAAATCCTGGCAAGGATTTCCGTAAATGCGTATCAACTTTTGCCGGCCACGTTTAATTTGGCAATTTTTCAGTCTTGTATCTTTCAAGTTTTGGCGCTTATTCAAGGCTCCCTGCTTTTTCGCGGCACCCAGCGTGAAAATAACCACTGAGGAAATCCGGAGGAATGCACGAAGGCGCACGGAGTAATATGCGATTTGAAACGTTTCGATTATTCGACAAAATTACATCGGCAAATGAGACCGGCGAAGCGCCAATACTTCCTTTTTCCCTTAACTGGTTCAATTGGCAATCATTCAATTTTCAATCTTTAAATTTTTCAATCTTGCAATTTTTCAATCTTCTCATCATCGCCCTTCCGCCTTCGGCTCAAAAACCGTGTACCTGACATTATCCACATATGCCTTCGCCCCGCCGCCGCACCAGATCATCAGTGTCACCAGGTCATCGCGATGGAGAATGACGGGTGTTACCATCCATGCTGTTATGTGCGTCCACTTTCCTTTTTCCGCCCCGAGGTTTTGCGCTGAGATGCCGGTATAACCATAATTCTGGTTGCGGTTGCCAAACATGCTGAAAGTAAAATTGATTTCCTTGTCAAAATTTTCCGCCGGAATCAGCACATCCGCCTCCATTTTAATGCGCATATGATCACTCGTCGTAATGGAGTCGTAAGGTTGCTTTAAAACGGCAACGTAAGGATGCGTTTCATCACATATAACCGAATGGCTACCTGAAACAGCGCTCATCGTATCGCAAATCAGTTCGTCTGGAGCTGTTTCGGATTCGTAATCGTTATAGTAAATACGTTTTGAGGTATAACGGTTCGCAACAAGTTCAAAAGGCGGCAGATTTCCACGGTCTATCTCTAAATATTTCCGGTTAGCCGTATCCGCTTTTGTTTTTGCGAAGCTTTTCCAGTAATAGTCTTTCGTATTCAGTTCTAAATGCAGGATGCGTTTTTCAATCTGCCAGGTCTGGAATAAATTCAATAATACAAGGAACCCCAGAACAGTTGCTGCGATCCATCTTAGTTTGTTTCGCATTGCAAGTCGCTGGAACAAAAAAGCAAGCGGCAAAGCCATCAATCCGTATGACTGCACAAATGAACGCTGACCAAACGAACCCGCATACCACCAACATTCCCAGCTGGAAATGATCCAGAGATTAAAAAGGAAAAAGAAAAAAATGGGCACAAACAGTTTGCGATTGTATTTCGCCAGCAATGCAAGACCCAGGAAGGCGAAGGCCATCACCGGCGTGTACAGCAGCCAGCCTTTTTTATAGCTGAATAAGACTTCAGGAATGAATGGACGGAAAAAATCAAAACCTTCCACATGATTATTTGAGATCCAGTTTCCGGTAGTGTATTTCCAGTAAGCGAGCTGCAAAGAACCAATGAGTACAAGGCCTGTGGCAAACAATAAAACATGAAAACCATTAGAAATAACCAATCGAAACTTTTTCGCAATTGAACGGAAACTGTCGATTCCCCAAAGCAATGGCACAAGGACCCAAACGATTTCCGAAGGCCGGGTGATGACCGCGATGCCAATCAGTGAGCCCAGCGCAAATACAGTCCAACGTTTTGGTTGCGCATGCCATTGAATGGTGAGGAGTATAATTAAGGAATCGACCGCAAAAAGTAAAATATGCGGCAACGTGTTGTTATAGGTAGCATAATAAAAAAGATTCGTGCCCAGTCCGATCAGCACCAGGGTGGCCGCTGAAATTTTGTCTGTAAAAAAAAGCAGCAGTAATTTCCGCAGGAAAAACAAGCCGAGTAATGCGTAAAAAATTCCGGCCAGCATCAGCATCACTTGGTAAGGGGGCGATAATCCGTCCTGCTCATAACCCGTTATGCCTGCGATGACATGCGCCAGGAAAAAAAACGGAGACCAAAGAACGGCAGCGCCGGTCGTATAGACATTCACCCGTCGACCTTCGATTCCCGGGAGCGTTTGATAAGCTGGTCGGTCACGCTGGTATTTCGCTTTCAGGCTGTCGTACCAACGAATATCTTTTATGGCCGGATCATGATAAATGAATGTCGCAGGAAGATGCAGGTAATACCCGTATGTGTCCCAGCTGATGGCATAGGATTCCGGGATGAATCTTTTTTCGGAAACCACTTGCCGGATTTTTACAAATGCAAAAATTGCCGCAATTGCAATTATAGTGTAAAAAGAATATTTCCCGGAGGAAAGGGTTTTGCGGAGCTGCATTGACCAAAAATAGGGAAGAACCGGTATATTTTTATTTTTGACTGCTCAAAACCAGGTATCATGAAGCTTATATCCGCACTTTTCCTGTTATGTTTTCCATTTCTGCTCATAGCGCAAAACCACCAGTCAGTGGATACCATCGCTGTGCCTGCAAACACAGAAAACATTTTTTCCCGGCCGCTTTACGGCGATTCATTAACAAGCAGCTTCCTGATCGTGGTGAAAAAAGAAGTGAAGCCTCATTTGCATCTATTTCATTCCGAGCAGGTGTATGTCCTCTCCGGTGAAGCGGAAATGACCTTAGGCGACCAGAAATTCATGATCAAAGCAGGCGATTTGATTTTTATACCAAAAAACACACCGCACGCGGCTACGGTCACTTCTGCCGTGCCATTAAAAATCATTTCCATCCAGTCGCCTTATTTCGACGGAACGGACCGGGTGCCGGTTGGGAAATAAATTTTTGCGCTTATTTCTTTATCTGAAGTTCTTATCCCAACATGAGCTGGCTCAGGACCGCAGGAGGCATTTTACTTTTTGCAAAATTTGATCTACAATTCTTTGTGTCTTGCCTTCGTGCTTTTTTTCGTGTCTTGGTGGCTACATTCTTTGTGCTCTTTATTTTGAAACCGCTGCTTTTTCAAAGACATTAAGCAAATGGCCACGAAGACACTAAGGGCACAAAGTTTCACGAAGGGAAGCCAGAAACGCTCTATCTCTTTTCCTCCATTCGTGAAAGTCCCTTTCCCATCATCAGCAGGCTCACCACGAGTACTACATGCGCGATGTCATTATAGTTGAACCAGGGACTGAAGGACAATTTCAAAGAATGAACGATACCGCTTATGGATGCGAACAGAATACCGAAACCAATCCAAAGCGCCGGCCGGAAAAAATATCCGCGGTAGAGATACCAGATCATAACCGGTACCAGCCCGATGGCGGTATGTAGCTTGACTATTTCATAACTGCCGCGAAAAATAAATAGCAACCCAAGCGCGGTAAACTGGATAATGGCGATCATCGAAATGGGCCGGAGGTATTTCTTAAAATACTGCTGCGCGGTTCCGATCTGCGCGCAGGTGATCCCGAAATTTTGAATCAGACCCATTGTTATCCAGATCCAGAAATGGATTGGTTCGGGCGTGTAATAGGAAAAGCAATGTACGATCACACCAACCAGGGAGGATATACCTATATATATGAAGAACCAGCGCCAGGCGCTTGACGGGGAGGTTTTTTTAAGTTGCCGGTAAGCCAGCCAGCCCGCGAGAAAGATAAGGATGTTCGTAAGCCCGGTCGCCGGATCGCGCAACACCAGTGAGCCAAGATGTAATTCAGTAAAATATTTGATCATATGCTGCACCAAAATTAAGCGGAAAGCCTGAGTTCTGCACAGAGTGATTTATCACGGCATCCGCTTTTACATGCTTACCCATGCGGTGGTGTTGATGTACCTTTATGGAATGAAACGAAAGCCAAAAGGCGGCCAGGCGCAGGTGGGTTCACTCTTTCTCCTGAAAGAGACCTTTGATAATTTTCTGGAGCATGGTATAATGGCGGACCGTGCATTGCAGGATACCTTCCGGAAATACAAGCTGCGTGATGAGCGGATCCGCGCGGAACTGGCGCGCAGGTTTTATGGGATCATCCGTTCGTGGCGGCCATTAACCAGCGCGCTCGGCATGGATGAATTCAATACGGTGAAAGAAATCGGGTTGCTGGTAGGCACCTGGAACAACTGGCGAAAAATTTACCACGGCGAAAAACCGGCAGAAACAAGTGCTGTGACCGATCGCCTGGAAAAATACATGCGTGTCCGCAAGCTGCGCGAATCTTTTCCCGACTGGCTGGATGCGCGGTGCGAAAGCGAGCTGGGAGCTGAATGGGAAACAATAGCGCATGCGCTGAACACAGAGGCGCCAATTTTTCTTCGAACGAACCAATTGAAGATAACGCGGGAAATGCTTTTGAAAAAATTGCGTGAAGAAGGATTTAGCATTCAACCGGCGGAAAACGAAGAAGGAATTCTAGTGGAAGGATACCAGCATGTTTTTGCCTCGCCTTCATTTAAAGACGGACTTTTCGAGGTGCAGGATCTTTCTTCGCAAAAAGTCGCGCCTTTTCTGAATGTTGAACCAGGCATGCGCGTGGCAGATGCATGCGCAGGAAGCGGTGGCAAGACCATTCATCTCGCCGCGCTCATGCAAAACCGTGGAAAGATCGTTGCGATGGATGTTTCGGCCAAAAAACTGGAGGAGCTCCGGAAACGTTGCATCCGCAGCGGCGCTGATCTGGTTGAGATTCGTCCGGTTGATTCGGCGAAACGGATGGAAGAAACATTTGATCGCGTTTTACTGGATGTTCCATGTTCCGGAACCGGTGTGCTTCGTCGCAATCCGGACATACGCTGGCGCCTGACACCGGAAAATCTTGAAAGCATGATCGCCGAACAGCAGCAGATCCTGCAAACCTATTCTTCGCTGGTGAAAACCGGCGGCAGGCTCGTTTATGCAACCTGCAGCATTCTTCCATCCGAAGGCGAAGATCAGATTCAAAAATTTCTTTCCGGCGGCAAAAGCTGGGAACTGGAGCAAGAAACGCGTATTGATCCGTCCAAATCACCCGGCGATGGATTTTATTTTGCCCGATTGAAAAAAAATGCGTGAATCTGAGCGACGGACTTTTTGAAACGATAAGCGTATTGAAGGAGTGTGAAACGAAACAGGTTTGATATGCGTATAAAAATTTGCGGCGCGCTGCAACTCTTGCAAACATTATGATTTGCTCCACAAAAGAAAGCGCGAATGATTTTTTAATTCGCGTTCAAAAAGAAAAACTGGCGCGCAAAATTCGCGCGATGTAATACAGAATTTATCCTTATTAACAAATGCATGTTGAAAAATACGATGTTGATAATTTTTTTTGCGTAATAATTTTCTCTTACTTCGTCTGCAAATAAATTTTTCAAAACCAAAAAACCATGGCAAAAAAGAAAGCAAAGAAAGCAGCTCCTAAGAAGTCTGCTAAGAAAACAGCTAAAAAAGCTGGTAAAAAAGGCGCTAAGAAGAGAAAATAATTTAAATCTCTTTTTAGAGAAAGGACCTCGCTCAGCGGGGTCTTTTTCATTTCAGGCAATCGCAGGAAAAATGGAGAAGAATAGGTTCGGCGTGAAGCACGTTCGCGCATTGACTACTTCCGTACTGACTTACTTTTATATCTTTGGAGAAAGCCATTCTTCAAATCCAACCAAACATGAAAAGAAAATTATTACAGGCAATTCTCCTGGCGACTCTTTCGTTAACACTTTTCAATTCCTGCGGCAATCCAACCACACAGAGCACCGAAGATGTAGTGCCTGCCGGCTGGCGCGCCATTGACCTGACAAATTCAGGACAGCCATTGCTGATCAATGTTCCGGACTCCTCGTATTTCCCAACGGTTGATACGATGGAAACACCTACCGGGATCCAGGTGCGCGTCGGAAGAAATTTTGATTTGCTTGTAAATGTTGCAGGACCGGAAGAAGCTGACCTGGAAAAGCAGAAAGCGCTGATCAATGCGACGGATGCCGGCGCAAATACTTTTTTGTCCTCTGACTCCGCGACGCTGATCTGGGAAACGAAGTTCGGTGAATTGTCCATGCATCATTTTTACCGCATTGTAAAAACGGCGCACGGCAACTTTTATGTGCGTGATAACAACGCAAACACCGATAATCAATTTAAAAAAGAGGATATCGACCGGATGGTTGAGAGCGCAAAATCCCTCCGCGCTAAGCCTTCCGCTCAACCTGCTGCCTGAAAATAAGCCACGGATTACACGGATTACACGAATTAACAGCTTCGATTAGCAAGAGGGTAAGAAAGAAACTTCTTTGTGACTTTACTTCGTGTACTTACTGTCTTGGTGGCTACCATCTTTGAGTCTTTTTTTAGTCACGCCCGCCTGCCTGTGCACAGGGCCTCGCGTCGGCCGGCAAGGATTACAGCCACGGATTACGCGGATTAACGCGGATTGATTAACTCGTCTGTCGATTATTATTCCGCAGCAACTTTCTTTTTCATCCGGTCGCGCTCATTTGGATCAAGGAGAACTTTACGGATCCGGATCGACAGCGGGGTGACTTCCACGTATTCATCCGCCTGGATGAATTCCATCGCTTCTTCGAGTGAGAATTTAATGGCAGGCGCGATGCTGACTTTTACGTCACTTCCCGATGCGCGCATGTTCGTCAGCTTTTTTTCCGTGGCGAGGTTAACGACAAGGTCATCCGGACGAATGTGCTCGCCGATCACCTGTCCGCCATAAATTTCTTCACCCGGGTTGACGAAAAAAGATCCGCGGTCCTGCAGCTTGTCAATGGAATAAGCCACAGCCTTTCCTTTATCTTTTGCGATCAGCACGCCGGCAATCCGGCCGGGAATGTGTCCTTTCCACGGCTCATATGCTTTAAAGCGGTGCGCCATGATCGCTTCGCCGGCAGTGGAGGTGAGAATATTGTTGCGCAGACCGATGAGTCCGCGGGCGGGAATTTCAAATTCCATATGGATCAGGTCGCCTTTCGGTTCCATTACGAGTAGCTCGCCTTTTTTCTGACTGACGAGCTCGATCACTTTTCCCGAAACGCTCTCCGGGGCGTTTATGGTTAGTATTTCGACCGGCTCATGTTTCACGCCATCAATTTCCTTGACGATCACCTGCGGCTGTCCGACCATTAATTCATAACCTTCCCGGCGCATAGTTTCGATCAGGATCGACAGGTGAAGAATGCCGCGTCCGTAAACAAGATGGGAATCGGGCGAATTTGTTTCTTCCACGCGCAGTGCCAGGTTTTTTTCCAGCTCGCGCATCAGGCGGTCGCGCAGGTGACGCGAGGTGACAAATTTTCCTTCTTTGCCGAAGAAAGGCGAAGTGTTGATCGTAAAAAGCATGCTCATGGTCGGCTCATCGATCGCAATGGCCGGCAGCGCCACCGGGTTTTCAAAATCAGCGATCGTATCCCCGATATCAAAGCCATCGATCCCGGTAACGGCAACAATATCGCCGGCGTCCACGGAATCCACTTTCTTTTTACCGAGACCGTCAAAAACGAAAAGCTCGCGGATGCGTGTCTTCTGAATTTTTCCATCGCGCTTGACAAGTGATACCGGCATGTTTTCTTTAATAACGCCACGGTAAACGCGTCCCACTGCGATCCTTCCTACGAACGAAGAATAATCGAGCGAGGTGATCTGCATCTGCAACGCGCCCTTGTGTTTGGGCGAATCCGGGAAATAATCAATGATCGTGTCGAGCAAATAGCTGATATCGCTTGCCGGTGATCTCCAGTCGGCCCCCATCCATCCATGTTTGGATGAGCCAAAAACTGTGCGGAATCCTAACTGGTCTTCTGTTGCGCCAAGATTGAAGAAAAGGTCAAACACTTTATCATGCACCTCATCCGGCCGACAGTTCGGCTTGTCGACTTTATTGATCACAAGGATCGCCTTTTTGCCTTGCTGAAGCGCTTTTTGCAAAACAAAACGGGTTTGCGGCATCGGACCTTCGAAAGCATCAACAAGCAACAAAACGCCGTCTGCCATATTCAGCACACGTTCCACCTCACCACCAAAATCGGCGTGGCCGGGCGTATCGATGATATTTATTTTAACATCTTTATAGACAACGGAAACGTTTTTCGCGAGAATAGTAATGCCCCGCTCGCGCTCAAGCTCATTATTATCAAGGATCAGCTCGCCTGTTTCCTGGTTTTCACGAAAAAGTTTTCCCTGCAGCAGCATTTTGTCCACCAGCGTAGTTTTACCATGGTCAACGTGCGCGATAATTGCGATATTCCTGATCTCTTGCATTTTATTGAAGTCCTGTTAAAGATTAAAAAGCCCTGGAATGAGCCGGTTGAAATTCCCGGTCAGTCAGGGACTGAAAAAGAAGTGCAAAGATACGGTTTATAGCCCGGAGAAACAGGCAGGAAACGGAGCCTAATTCTTAAAAATCAATAAGTAAGCGTTTATTCATCGCCTTTATCGAAGAATTCACCGATTGTGATGCGTTCAAACTCCATGATGGTCGGATCAATCACGATGGTATCCCGCGTATTGGTTTCCAGATTTTCAGGCGTGGGCTTCTGAACGGTAAAAGTGCCCATCAGCCGGAAAAATTCTTCATCACGCGTAAATCCGCCCAAAACCGCGCCTCCCGTTCCGGAAGCCTTCGGCATTGCTTTTTTCTTGTCCCACGTTGCGCCCGTGTATACTTTGAAATAATACGTTCCATTCGGAACATCATTCATGTTAAATCTCTTTTTCGCGCGGATGAACACATTCCGGATCGTCTGATTCGGCGCATCATGCTGGACCAGGCAAACAACCGCATCGGACACGGGGTTGACAACAATAAACTGGTTCGGCGACATGTGCTGGTAGCGCTCCCCGCCAAACACGCTGTCGTAAGGCGAATCAAAATTTCTTATTACAGCACTTTCTTCCAGTCTTCTGCGTGCCATCTCTTCGGCAAACAGGAAGCTGATGGAATCGGTAGACTTTTTTCGCTGCGCTTCGATCCACGTTTCGAATGCGGCGGTGCCAAAAAGATAAAGTATGAAAGTGATGACCATTCCGGCCAGCAGCTTACGGCGCCGGCGCATCTGTTCAAGAATTCTTTTGCGGTTCTTTTCACGAACCCGCTGCAAGTCAGACGGGTCGTAGGTTTTTCTGCGGGGATCATTTTTAACCGGTTCCTGTTTTTTTTCGTACGAATAAAAAGATGGATGAGGCGGAAAATAATCCTGCCGGTTGCGTTTCAGATCATAGGCGTTTTTCAGAAAAGGGTCTGAGAGGACATCGTATGCCTCGACAATTTCTTTGAAACGTTCTTCCGCGCGCAGATCACCGGTGTTTACATCCGGATGGTATTTTTTTGCGAGCCGGCGGTAAGCCAGCTTAATATCGCGGGCTGTTGCATTCTCTGCTATGCCAAGTGTCCGGTAATGATCTTTCAAAGGTCAGGCGTAACGTAATGATCCTGCAGGTCAACGGCAGTTATTATTGACGAAAAACAAAACGTGACCCTGATTAAAAGGATGGCGCGTTTGCGGTCCGGAATTTTTT
>DATDOQ010000396.1:0-10321 GCA_035293205.1 Bacteroidia bacterium | reverse complement strand
AAAACAATTCCGATGAGTCCGCGCAAAATTCTCGTTCTCACTTACTGGAGCTTTGCCGACGCGCTTGTGCAGACATACACCCTGCCCTATTTGCGGATCATGCTGTCCGTTTTGCCCGAAGGAAGCAAGATCTTTCTCGTTACGCTCGAGCGGGACGGTGAAATAAAAACTTTACCGGTTGAACCGGGAATTGAGAACCTGCGGTTCCGTCTTTACCCTTTTGGTTTACGGGCCGTGGTGGAATGGAGAAAAAATCTTCGCACCCTGCGAAATTTCGCGCAGGAAAATTCCATTGATACCATTCACGCCTGGTGTATGCCTGCCGGCGCAATTGGTTACCTGCTTTCTAAGCGAACAGGCCTGCCACTGATCATCGACAGTTATGAGCCGCATGCCGAATCGATGGTTGAAACGGGCGTTTGGCAACCTGGCGGAGCGGCTTTCCGGATTCTATTTCACTTTGAAAAAAAGCAAACGTTCCATGCGAAGCATCTTATCGCGGCAGCGCCGGGGATGCGGAAATACGCAAGAGATAAGTTTGGATTTACAGGAAAATTGTTTGTAAAACCCGCCTGCGTTGACCTGGAACTTTTTACGATACGTGAAAAAAATCCGGCCCTCATCCGTAACCTTGGACTGGAAAATAAAATTGTTGGTGTGTACGCCGGCAAAACCGGAGGCTTATATTTCCGGGAAGAAGTTTTCCGCTTCTATGCCTGCTGCGCAGAAAAATGGGGCGACAAATTCCGCCTGCTGCTGCTGAGCAACATGAACAGGAAAGTGATTGAATCCCTTGCAGCGGGACAAGGATTACCAATGGAATGCATAATTCAAAACTTTGTGCCGCATGCGCAAATGCCTGAATGGCTGAGCCTGGCAGACTTTGGCTTTACACCTGTCATTCCTGTTCCGTCAAAACGTTATTGCTCGCCGGTCAAAGACGGGGAATATTGGGCGGCCGGACTACCGGTAGTTATTACGCCCGGCATTTCCATTGACAGTGATCTTATCGAAGCGCATAATGCCGGTGTGGTTATCAATGGATTCAGCAAACCGGAAATTTTCAAAGCGCTCAATGAGCTGGATGCATTGTTGCAAAACGAAAGCCGGTCAGCCCTTCAGCAGCGAATCCGTAGCTTAGCGGTGCAATACAGGAATTTTGACATTGCAGAAAATATTTACCGGGAAATTTACGGGCAATGAGTGATAAATTGATTCTTGTGACAGGCGGCGCTGGATACATCGGCTCGCATACTATTGTTGCCCTGCAGGAAGCCGGCGGATATCAAATCATTTCGGCGGATAATTATTCCAATTCTTCCGAAAAAACTTATGCACGGATAAAAAAAATCACTGGTAAAGACGTTCCTCATATAGAGGCCGATCTCAGCAAACGATCGGAGGTGGAAGAAGTTTTCCGGAAATACCGCGGGATCAGCAGCATCATTCATTTTGCCGCATTCAAGTCAGTCCCCGAATCAGTGGCGAATCCTGAAGCATATTACCGCAATAATCTTGACTCGCTGGCGCACCTGCTCGACCTCGCCGCGAAATCCAATGTCAAACATTTCATTTTTTCTTCTTCCTGCTCGGTTTACGGAAATATTCAAACGCTGCCTGTGAATGAAGAAACGCCATTGGCAAAACCGGAATCGCCCTATGCTGAAACAAAGCTCATCGGTGAACAAATGCTGGAAAAAGCGGTGCGTGTCCACCCGGGCATGTCCGGAATTTCACTCCGCTATTTTAATCCGGTGGGCGCGCATGCCAGCGGTCTTTTGGGCGAGCTTCCCAATCAGCGGCCGAATAATCTTGTTCCTGTAATTACGCAAACGGCCATTGGAAGGATTCCGAAAATGCAGGTTTTCGGCAACGATTACCCAACACGCGACGGCACCTGCATCCGCGATTACATACATGTCTGCGATATTGCGGAGGCGCATGTGAGCGCGCTGCGTTACCTGGAAAATAAAGCGGAGAGAAGCATTTATGATGTGATCAATCTTGGAAGCGGGCTCGGCATTTCTGTTCTGGAAGCGGTCCACGCATTCGAAAAAGTTAGCGGGAAAAAGCCGCGTTACGAAATAACAGGCCGGCGACCTGGCGACGTGGCCGCAATCTATTCTGATTGCGCCAAAGCAGAAAAGCTGCTCGGCTGGAATGCAAAACGCAGTCTCGAAGAAATGATGCTGACCGCGTGGAAATGGGAATTACATTTAGCGGGTAAAACCGTCAGTTAATTTAAGCGTGCGATCCATCATCAATTCGTCAAACCTGGAATTTCACCGTAATTGTCTTTTGTGCAATTCCGAAAAACTTCATCCGCTTGGTGGCGATTACAACCGCGCCTGGCTGGTGAAGTGTGCCACCTGTGGACTCGTTTTCTCCGGCCGGATTCCGGTGGAAGAAGAATTGCAACAACACTACAGGCAATACCCGCGCGAAAATTACATTAGTCCGATAACTATTCTGCGTTATGAAGAGCTTCTCCGGCAACAGGAACCTTACCGTAAGCTTAACCGGATACTTGACATTGGATGCGGCGATGGCTATTTTCTTGAAACTGCGAAAAAAAACGGATGGGAAGTTTACGGAATAGAATTTACGGATGATGCTGTTCGTGTATGCAGGGAAAAAGGCATTCCGGTCCATCTCGGAACAATTCTCAACTTTCAGCCTGACGTTGAATTTGATGTTGTAACTTCATTCGAAGTGCTGGAACACATTAACAACGGAAACGCATTTCTTCAAAAAGTAAAATTGCTTTTACGCAGCGGTGGAATTTTTTATTTCACGACACCGAATTTCAATTCGCTGAGCCGCCGGATACTGGGTGGTAAATGGAATGTGATCGAATACCCGGAGCATCTTGTCTATTACACAAAAGCCACTGCATGCAACCTGGTGGACATGGCCGGATTCCAATTGGATTCGATAGAGACGACCGGCTTCAGCATCAAACGTTTCCGTAAATCAGCCGGTGACTCGGTAGCTGAAAATGCGGATGAAAACCTGCGCCGTAAAATTGAATCGAAAACATATCTTCAACTTGCCAAAAAAATCGTCAACAGGATTCTGAAAATATTTTCATGTGGTGATACCCTTAAGGCGTTTTGCCGCAAGCCGTGACTGGCGTTCCCGTGCGATAGCGTCCGTTCCCAGGTAATAATTCAGGATCAGCAGGAAGCTCACGAATGCCGGCAAAAAAGGGATCTTAAAGCGCACCAATGCGCCGAAATTAGAAGTGGAAAGTCCGACAAGGATTGAAAATAAAACTGCGTAAGAGAGCAGAAATATCAGGATGGGGTTTTGAAGCAGCACCTTAAAAAATCTTCGCGGGTCGGTGATCATGCGAAAAACCAGCACCGTTGAAAGAAAAAGATACAGCAGGTTTTCAAGCCCCGAGATCAGCATCACCACATTTCGCGCTTCCCAGATAAAAGGACGGTAAAGTCCAACAATCAGGGCTGCCGGCGCTTTTCCCACCGCCCCCCCGATGGTAGGCTCAAAATCACCGATATCAAATGAGCTTCCGCGGTAATAATCCTGTTTCAGGTCCTTTTGCGTTACGGACGCGGTAACAAGCATTTTTTCCAGCGAAAATTTCCCCAGCTTATCACCCAGCGCTGCGAGCAAACCGATCCCGATTCCGATTGATGCGACATAAATAAAAGGAATTGAAACAACTTTGATAAAACGCGAACGGATCTTCGAAATGCGCGAATAAAACACCCACACGATAGCGCCCGGCAAAAGCGAAATCAGAATATAGGGTTTCACGGAGGCAAGAACGAAAACGGAAACTATCAGGATGATCCCGTTTTTAACACGTTTCTGCTTTAGGATCGCCAAACTATCGAGGGATACGATAAACCAGCAAACAGCAGAAAACGTAACTGTGTCTTTTAAAATGCCAGAGCCCCAGAATAAAACAGAAGGGAGAAAAAGAACGGCGAATGCAATCCGTTTGTCAATGGCCGGGTAATACCGGCACATCATTTTAAAAAGCCGCCAGATCCCGAAAAAAGAAAGCCAGGAAAGGACGACTGTAGAGACAAGATAACTTTTGAATGAAATAAAGAGGATCGGCGCAATCAGTTTGGCTACAAAAAAAGTTTGCGGATCGTAAAACATATATGTCCAGGGATAACCCGTACTGCTGTCAAAAAGCGAGTAGTTTTCAGCCGAGGGTGGCGTGAACATAACTCGCAGCATGTATCCCCAGTTTTCCAATCCCAGGTTGACCAGCGCGCGGGATGTTTCAAAATAAGAAACTGTATCGCCTCCGTGGTAATAATAGATATATACGAGGCAAAAGACTACAGCGCTGAAAATCTTCGCGAGCAGACCCAACATGTAATACCGGTACAACGCATCATGCCGGATGTTTTTTACTTGCGAAAAAAAACTGATCCCCAGGAGCAGAACCGTATAAATGACCAACAGCACCCATTCGAATGGATGAACGGTCCGGAGATAGGTGAGGTTTTCTAAGTCAAACATCGAGAATCAAATTCCAAAAAAGACAAATTCCAAATTCCAAAGTACAAATTCCAAAAAGACAAATTCCAAATTCCAAAGAAAATAACCACAGAGGCACGAAGACACGGAGCAAAATTACAAGTCTATAATTCCAAAGGAAACATTATTCCCATTTTCCCATTTTCCCATTTTCCCATTATTCCCATTGCTATTTGCCCATTTGGAATTTGTGATTTGGAATTTGGAATTTCACCCGTGGTGATATTTTTTTCCTTTTATGATTGTAAAAGCCCGGTAAATCTGCTCAGCAAGGATCACACGGACCATCTGGTGCGAAAAAGTTCCGCGCGATAAAGATAGCTGGGCGTTTGCTCTTTTGTAAATGGCGGGTGAAAATCCGAACGGTCCGCCCACGAGAAAAATAATTCTTTTTTGTCCGCTGCCATGCAATTTTTCCAGCCATGCTGCCAGTCCGGTCGAATCGTGCTCCTTGCCTCGCTCATCGAGCAAAATAAGGTAATCGCTTTCACGGATTTTGGAAAGCTGCAATTCACCTTCTGTCTTGTTTTGTTCAGCAGGTTCCATCCGGCCGGCATTCCTGGGGGATAGCAGTTCCAGTACTTCAACATCCGCGTAATGTTTCAGCCTAGACAGGTATTCGCCTAGTCCGGTTTGGATCCAGGCAGTTTCGGTTTTGCCGGTAAAGAGAAACGTCAGCTTCATATGCGTGGGTTACCTTTTCGGGTCACTGCTTGCCGAAATAATTTCGTTTTATTTTAGAAGTTTGCGTCATTTACTTCTTCCTCTTCCTTTTTTTTAAAAGCAGGTTACTATTCACCTCTGCCCGTCAAAAATTTAACCGCGGAGGTCCGCAGAGAAAACAAACCGCAGAGAACCACAGAGAACGCCGTCTTCCGCGTGTTTGCCTGAATTCTTCATAAATTGTTTTATATAGTCAGAATATAGCGGAATATTGCATGTTGTGTCGTTGAAGATTATCATTTTCGACCGGAGCCGGCAATTGATTTATGTTAAATTTGTCGGTGTTGCCGCCGGGCTAAAATACCCGTTATTTTGGCTCGATAGTTGATATTTCATTGGTAATTAAATTCAACCCGCAATGAAAACTTTCCTGGCTTTGCTTTTATTCCTGTTTCCTGTGCTTCCTGCTGCTGATGTTGCCGATGAGGTAGCTGTGGCAGTGCGTTCGGGTGATGCCAAAGCATTGTCGAAATATTTTGCAGATAATGTGGACCTCAAAGTGCTTGAACAGGAAAACATTTACAGCAAAGCGCAGGCAGAGATGATCCTACGGGATTTTTTTGCCCGGCATGCGGTCCAGGAGTTTTCCATCATTCGCAAAAGTCTGCCTAACAACGATTCCCAATTCGTTACCGGCTCGCTGAAAACATCGAATGGTACCTTCCGGGTTCACTACCTTTTGAAGTCTTCTACGGTAACGCAATTCCGTATTGAGACTTCTGATGAGTAAATCTTTACTTCATACTAATACTGTTGCCGACACGGCGCTGATCACGGCTTTTATCCGCTCGGCCCTGCAGGAAGATACCGGTGATGGCGATCACACCTCCCTTGCGATTATTCCGGAAAAGCAAAACGACCAGGCCCACCTGCTTGTCAAAGACCGCGGCATTATCGCCGGTGTGGAACTCGCGGAAATGATCTTCAAAGAAGTTGACCCAGGGCTGGAGACAAAAGTTTTTATGCGCGACGGAACTGCAGTGCGCAAAGGCGACGTGGTATTCGAAGTTTACGGCTCTTCGCGTTCGATCCTTTTGGCGGAACGGCTTGTGCTGAACTGCATGCAACGCATGAGCGCGATCGCCACTGGCACGCAACACCTCGTGCGGCTGCTTGCCGGATTACACACTAAAGTCATTGATACACGCAAGACAACACCCAATTTCCGGTATTTTGAAAAATGGGCCGTGCGCATCGGGGGCGGCACCAATCATCGCTTTGGATTGTATGACATGATCCTGATCAAGGACAATCACGTTGATTATGCGGGCGGCATTGCTGATTCCATCCGCGCGGCAAAAGATTACGTGGAGAAAAACAAACCCGGACTTGAAATCGAAATTGAGGTTCGCAACATGCGTGAGCTGGACGAAACGCTTGAGGTTGGGCTCGTGGACCGCATCATGTTTGATAATTTTACGGTGGCCGGCCTTCGCCGGGCTGTGGAGAAAACTGCCGGCAGATTTACAACGGAAGCTTCCGGCGGAATTACAGCAGAAACCATTCGCGATTACGCAGAAACCGGCGTAGATTATATTTCGGTGGGAGCGTTAACACACACAGTGCGCAGCCTTGACCTGAGCTTAAAAGCCTTTCGCCGATGATGCGCCTGCTCGTCCGACTCCGCCGTTTTCTACCGTTCAGAGCGTTAGGAAAAGTTGCTAAAAAAATTCATCCCCCGGGATTCGAAAGATTATCGTTGTACGAAGTTTCTATTTTTTTCGGGCGCGGACTGATGCGCGGGGATCTCCAAACGCGGGCTGCATCGATGGCATACAGCTTCTTCCTTGCCATTTTCCCGGCGCTTATTTTCCTGTTTACATTAATACCGTATGTGCCGATCAAACATTTCGACGCGGTGCTTTTTGAAAGTATTCGTGGACTTATGCCGGCCTCAGCGTTTGCCACGATTGAAAGCACTGTGGTTGAAATCCTGCAGCACGAAAACTTCAGGCTGCTTTCCTTTGGTTTTATTTTCGCAATCTTCTTTTCCACGAATGGTATTGTTTCTATGATCACCGCCTTTAACAAAAGCATTCATGTAAAAGAACGACGACCCGAATGGAAAACACGGTTGATCGCGGTGATCTTTGTGTTTTTCACCATGGTATGCCTCGTCATATCCATCGCATTGCTTATCGGAAGCGAACGAATGCTGGACACGGTCATTAAAGGCGACAAACTGCAGGTGTTTTTAATTGCGGTTGGTCGCTGGATAATCCTTGGAGCCCTTTTTATGCTCCTGATAGGCGCCACTTACCGTTTTGGTCCTGCTAAAAAAATGCACCGGCATTACTTCAGTCCGGGCGTCATTTTAGCGACGCTTCTAATCCTGCTTACTTCGTGGGCTTTCGCCTGGTTCATCAACAATTTCGGGAACTACAACACACTTTACGGTTCTATCGGATCCATCATCGTCGTGCTGATCTGGTTGTTTTATATTTCTATGATGTTAATTGTCGGGTTTGAGCTGGATGCGGGCATTCAGGGCGCGCATGAAAACCGGCGAACACTTTTGGAACAGGAGGATATTGAGATTGAGAAGCAAAAAAGGGAGGGGTGAGGCTAAAACTAAACCGGAACGCGAACTATACGTTGAAAAAGGGAACCAGGAACAAGGATTCAAGAGCCAGGAGCCAGGGTCCTTGATTCTTGAATCCTGGTTCTTGATTCTTGTTTCCCTTATTCGCGAAGGCATAAAGTTGTCCGTGTTTTTAACCGATTTTTGTTACTTTTCACCCCTGCCAGTAATATAATTTAAACCGCAGAGCGCCGATAGCTATCGGCGCACAGAGAAAGAAAAACAAAATGGAAATGACAGATTGCGATAGCTATCGCAAGAAATAACTGATGGTCTAAGAGGAGTGCATAGTAAATATTAACTCCGCGTGCCGATAGCTATCGGCACTCTGCGAAAAACTCAGCGCAACTCTGCGGTTATCAGAAGTTATGTTATAAATAGAATGGATCTGAATAGTAACCGATTTTTAAATAATAAGGAAAACAGGAAGAAACCATGATAGGAAAAAGGGAGCAAGGATATATTAAGCCTTCAACCTGTCTCCCGGTTCCCGGTTCTTTCTAAATTTGTGCCTCTGGCAACCGAACACTTATGGCATTAAAAAACATTTTTACAGTTGCGCTTGTTTTGGGAGGTTTCGCAGCTTCCGCACAGATAAAGGATATTCCTTATCGTTCCAAATCGAATCCGCATTACTGGAAAAACCGGTTGCCCATTCCGGGATACTGGCAACAGGACACCTATTATAAAATCGCTGCGGCGCTGGATGATAAAACGGATATTATTACGGGGAATGAAGAGTTGTCTTACTGGAATAATTCACCCGACACGCTTTATTTCGTTTATTTTCATTTATACCAGAATGCATTTCAGCCGGGTTCTTACACAGATGATCTGCATAAGAATAACGCATACAATGTCAGGTATGGTCAATATGAAAAGCAGCGGAAAGGAACAGAAATTTCTTCGCTTACTGTTGATGGCCAAACTATAAAGTCCGAGCTCGACAATACGATCCTGAAAGTATGGCTGCCACGACCGCTGATCCCGGGTGATGCGGTAAAAATCAATATTTCTTTTTCAACTTATTTCGATGCGGGCGGAAGCATCCGGCGACGGATGAAATTGTACAAAACTTATGGTTACAAACATTATGACGGTGTGCATTGGTATCCGCGCATTGCCGTGTATGACCGGAAATTCGGCTGGGAAACAGATCAGCACCTGACACGGGAATTTTATGGCGACTTTGGCGCTTATGATGTGGAGCTGACATTGCCGAATAATTACATTCTCGAAGCGACCGGTGTAATGACGAATGAAAAAGAAATGCTGCCACCTGATCTTCGCCAGAAACTCGACATCGCCAATTTCAAGGACAAGCCATGGGAATCCAAACCGTCCGAGATCATCACACCCGACGGAACAACCAAAACCTGGAAATTCCACGCGGAAAATGTGCACGATTTTGCCTGGACGGCAGATCCGACTTACCGCATCGGTGAAGCTAACTGGAATGGCATCCGCATCATTTCGCTTGCGCAGGAACAGCATGCCATCGGCTGGCAAACGGCCGCGCCTTATACGGCAAGAATTATTGAAGTTTATTCAACCGACTTCGGCATGTATGCCTACCCAAAGATGGTGGTTGCTGACGCCGCGGATGGAATGGAATACCCGATGCTCACCCTCGACGGCGGATTCGAACCTTATTATCATGGATTGCTTGCGCATGAGGTTGGGCATAACTGGTTTTTCGGGATGGTGGGCAGCAATGAAACATACCGCGCGTTGCTCGATGAAGGATTTACGCAATTCATTGAAACCTGGGCGCTGAAAAAGCTGGATGGTGAATTTGAATTACCTGTCCGCACGGGTTCCGCGTATGTGAACAAACATTCCACCACTTCTAAGACAATGATCGCTAATACGCACCAGGGTTATGTGCTGGAAGCCGCAAAAGGCGATGAAACGGTGATTGACACGCATTCGGATTATTTCGGCGGCGCACTTCGTCATGGCGGCGGTTATGGAATGGTTTACCGCAAAACCGCTACGATGCTTTTTAATCTTCAGTATGTACTCGGTGATTCTTTATTCCTCGCCGCTTTTTCGCATTATTTCAATCAGTGGAAATTTTGCCACCCGTACGTGGAGGATTTCCGCAATTCGATGATCCAGTTCACGCATGTCGATCTGAACTGGTTTTTTGATGCGTGGCTGACCACTTCAAAAACCATTGATTATTGTATCAGGTCGGTGAAAAAAGGAAACGCGCCGGACAGCTATGAAATTGAATTCGAACGGATCGGACGGCTCGCGATGCCCCTGGATTTTACAGTGGTGGCTAAAGATGGCAGGCATTACAACTACTATATTCCGAATAACTGGTTCGAGAAAAAAACCGATGCGAAAATTCTGCCGCGCTGGATCGGCTGGGATAAAATAAGGCCCACTTATAAAGCCGAAGTTGTTATTCCGGAAGGCATCAGCGTTGTAACTATTGACACTACTTTGCGGCTGGCAGACGTGAACATGCTCAACAACAGCACAAAG
>DATDOQ010000395.1:0-4522 GCA_035293205.1 Bacteroidia bacterium | reverse complement strand
AACACCGGCAATGCGCAAGACGCGAATAGTCTGCCGATCCCAAAAGCGGATGCGGATGACGCGTTCGCTGCTGCGGCGTGCATTGGTTGCGGCGCTTGTGTGGCGGCCTGCAAGAATTCATCGGCAATGCTTTTTGTTTCGGCAAAAATTTCACAGCTCGCCCTTTTGCCGCAGGGGCAGGCGGAGCGTGAGACACGCGCGTTGAATATGGTGAAAGAAATGGACGCGCTGGATTTCGGAAGTTGCTCGAATACGGGAAGCTGCGAGGCGGAATGCCCGAAAGAAATTTCACTTGAAAATATCGCGCGGATGAACCGGGAGTATCATTTGGCGAATATGAAGAAGTAGTTTTTTCTTACACCGCTTTTTTATGTGGCTAAAGCCACCAATTAGATGTTTTCCATTTTTCAGTCAGATGAATCTGACTGAAATGGATTTGCGGTGCCCAAATCCATTACCGTTTGCTTCAGCAAACCGTAAATAATAGCGTAACAAAGCGGCTTTAGCTACATTTTTTGCACCGCAACTGGAAACGTGCTTTGGAATTTACTTTCACCGCTTTTCGAATTCGACTTCACCTGCACATGAGTCTGTGCCATCCAAAGTATATTTCATCCGCGGTGGTCGTGCGCTATGCGGCAAACATTTTGCCTTTACATATTGATGGCTCCCGGAAATCACAGCCAAATCCTGCTCGTGTATTCGTACAAGCAGTTTAAAACGAAAAAACTTTGAGGAATAGCGGGTAAGAAATTCTACAGCAAAAATCGTTCCGCTTTTAAAAAAATCACCTTACTTTGTAGCAACGTATTCTATGCTAAAGCAGAATTTACAACAGAAGCTATTACAGAAGCTCTCCCCGCAGCAAATTCAATTGATGAAGCTGCTGCAGCTTCCTACTGTCGCCCTGGAGCAACGCATCAAAGAGGAGCTTGAAGTGAATCCTGCGCTGGAGGAAGGAGAGGAATCGGAGGAGGAAGAAAAAAAGGACGAGATCGACGAGGATGATGAAGGTCTTTTCAAGGAAGATGGCGAAGCAGAGAGCAGTGAAGAAGAGCAGCCGCCCAAAGAAAAAGAAAAAGACGAAGATTTTGCGCTCGGCGATTACCTCGATGAAGACGAAGGTTATTCTTACCGCGAACATGTAAGCAATGCGAGTCCCGATGATGAACGCCGCGAAATTCCTTTGTCGCAGGGGCCGGGTTTTCACGATCTGCTTATTTCACAGTTAGGACTGCATCCGCTGGATGATCATCATTACCAGGTTGGCAATTACCTGATCGGAAACATTGATGAAGATGGTTACCTGCGGCGTGAGCTGGTAGCGATTGTAGATGATATTGCCTTTTCGCAGAATATTATTACGAATGAAGATGAGCTACGCGAACTGCTGCACCTGATCCATTCTTTTGACCCGCCCGGTGTGGGCGCGCGCGATTTGCAGGAATGTTTGCTCCTTCAATTGCAGCGAAAAATTCCTAAAACTCCTGAGGTCGTCCTTGCCATGCGCATTGTGCAGGAGCACATGGAAGAATTTTCTAAAAAACATTATGATAAAATTGCCCGCAGACTCGCCATCGACGATGAATCGCTGAAACGGATTATTCACGAAATCACCACGCTTAATCCGCGCCCGGGAAATGCCGCAAGCGATTCTGCTCGCGCCGTGCAGGACGTGGTGCCCGACTTTACGGTTTACAACACCGACGGAAAGCTGGAGCTGCAACTAAACGATCGCAACATGCCGGAGCTGCGTGTGAGCGGCATGTACAGCCAGATGTTGCAGGAATACGCGCGCAGCAAAGACAAAACCAGCAAGGAAGCAGTCACCTTCATCAAACAGAAAATTGATTCCGCGAAATGGTTCATGGACGCGCTGAGACAGCGTCAGCAAACACTTCTCCTTACCATGCAGGCAATCATGGAATACCAGTACCAGTATTTTCTCCTTGGCGATGAGACCGTTTTGAAACCGATGATCCTGAAAGATATTGCCGACCGTGTGGCGCTGGATATTTCCACCGTGTCACGGGTTGCCAACAGCAAGTATGTGCAGACCCAATTCGGCACTTTTCTTCTGAAAACATTTTTCTCCGAATCGCTTTCCACGGATACCGGCGAAGAAGTTTCCACGCGCGAGGTGAAAAAAATTCTTTCTGATTGCATCGGCGCCGAGGACAAGAAAAGGCCATTAACGGATGACCGCCTTGCAAAAATCCTGAAGGACAAAGGCTACAACATTGCCCGCCGCACGGTCGCGAAATACCGTGAACAGTTAGACATTCCCGTTGCCCGGCTGCGGAAAGAACTATAAACCCTGAACACGCTTTCAAAAATTCTTTCCTGGCTTTTTCACCCGCTGCTGATGGTGACCTACGCCACGCTGGTCTATTTTTACGCGCTTTCGTTTTATTTCCAGGTAAAGCCGGTCATTGTGGGTGTGATTGTCACGCTCATCTTCACCGGAACTTTTTTGCTTCCTGCCGTCGCGGCTGTGCTTATTTTGCGCATCGGACGGATCCGCAGCCTTGAAATGACGGAAAAGCAGGAGCGCAACTGGCCGCTGGTGCAAACCGCGATCATTTATTCCGCCTGTTATTATGTATTCGACTCCGAAATTTTCCAGCCTTTCATCCGCGTTTTTATTCTCGGCGCTCTGTTTGGAATGGTCGCGGCGCTTTTTATCAATCTTTTCCGGAAAATCAGTCTGCACATGATTGGAACAGGCGGCTTGTGCGGTGGCGTTGCCGGACTAATGATCTCCGGCGAAGTTGGCTCTAGCTCACTTCTGCTCGCAGCGTGCTTTATTTTAGCCGGTCTGGTCGGAACTTCGCGGCTGCAATTGGGAGCGCATAATCCACGGGAATTATTCGCGGGATTTTTTGTTGGGTTTGGAGTTGAGTTTTTGGTGATGGTGTTTTTGCTGTGAAACTTAAATGCATTATTACAAAACAATTCCAAATATCAAATTCCAAATTACAAATAAATAACAAAGTCCAAATTACAAATAACAAAAAATAAAAAGGAAGACGTTGCTTTTGGAATTTGAAATTTTATTTCTTTTAGTAATTTTTGAGTGCTACTTGTTAATGATCAGTTTTTTGCTTTCAAACTCTTCTCCCTGTTCCGTTTTTATTTGCAGGAAATAAATTCCATCTGGACGATCTGATAAATCAATTTCGAGATTTCCCGATCCGTTGGGAAAAACAATTTGTATCACTTTTTCTCCAAGCACATTATATATTTCAATTTTCGATTGTTTCGTTTCACCCGCAAAAACTAGGGTGAAGATTCCTTTTGAGGGATTTGGGAAAATAGAAAATGTTTGATTCGCCGAAGCCGTATGATTAGCTGTACAGACGTCCACAACTAGCTGCGCCGTATCGCTGTTGCTGCAATTATTTGTATCTGCATAAGTATAAATGATGTTATGCAATCCAGCTCCCGCGGCGTTTGGATCAAAATTTCCTAAGATCACTCCTGCCCCGGAATAGGTTCCGCCAGTTGGTAAACCCCCTGATAATGCATAAGCGCTTGTATTTATGCAAACAGTATCAGGATTAAGAACCAAGTTAACAGTTGGCATTGTAAGACAATATCTGAATGCTGTTCCTGCGTCATTTGTGCCGCCATAAGCTGTCATTCCATAAAGAAATAATCCATCTGAAATAAGCGAACCAAATGGAACATTTCCGTTTGCGTCGTATGCGAAATCAAAAAACTCGGAATATCCCGTTCCATCGGGCATTATTTTAAAAATTACACCCCTATCAGATACGCCGCCAAACGCTGTCATCCCATAAAGAAAAGCCCCGTCTGAAACAAGTGACCCATAAGGTAGGCATCCATTGGCCGCTCCTGTGAAATCAAGTAGTTTTGAATATCCAGTTCCATTTGGCATTATTTTAAAAATAACACCAAGGTTATTTGTGCCTCCTAAATTGGTCATTCCATAAAGATAGGTGCTGTCTGAAACAAGCGAACCCATAGGTTGCCTTCCATTTGCTGTGCCTGCAAAATCAAGAAGCTTGGTGTATCCAGTTCCATCAGGCATGATTTTAAAGACAACTCCGTAATTATTTGTCCCGCCCTGACTGGTCATGCCATAAAGAAAAGTTCCGTCTGAAATAAGCGAGCCTGTAGGGTCACTTCCATTTGAGCCTGCAAAATCAAGAAGCTTTGAATACCCGGTTCCATCAAGCATGATTTTGAAGATAACTCCCAAATTGTTTGTGCCTCCGTCACGTGTCATACCATAAAGAAATGTTCCATCTGAAACAAGCGATCCATAAGGATGACTTCCGTTTGACGCGCCTGCGAAATCAAGGAGTTTCGTATACCCTGTTCCATCGGGCATTATTTTAAAGACAACTCCCAGGTCGTTTGTGCCGCCTTGAACGGTCATTCCATAAAGAAAAGCGCTGTCTGAGATAAGCAATCCATAAGGTCTTCTTCCATTGGCCGCGCCTGTGCAATCAAGAAGCTTGGAATACCCGGTTCCATCGGGCATTATTTTAAAGAC
>DATDOQ010000394.1:0-4282 GCA_035293205.1 Bacteroidia bacterium | reverse complement strand
AACCCCGAAGGCCATGCACAGATTTTGGCCTCGAAAACAGGCAAAGGTTTTGATCATATCAGCAAAAAAGAATTCGACAAGGCCATTGATTTTTTTGAAGCCCTGCTGGAAGAAAACAGCGCTGATGCAGGCGCTCATTTTGGACTGGCCAGGGTTTATTTTACCAAAGAATATAAAGCATACAATCCGGATGCAGCATTCGAGCATGTTGCCGCAGCCGCTTTCAGATTCAATTCCATTCCTAAGAGGGAAACAGCTGCGCTGGCGCGTCATGGCATGACGGGTTATGCCATCAGCAGCCTTTCTGCAAAGATCGACGATGCGCTTTTTGGTAAAGCTTCGGCTAAAAATTCACCCGATGCCTTGCGTCAGTTTATTTCCCGGTATCCAAATAGCCGGAATATTTCGAAGGCGCGCGACATGCTTGCCGTCTATTCTGAAACAGAACCGGCCGGCACGCTTGACCAGTTCATTTTAAACAGCGGCGATGCAGATGAGGTTCAGCGCGCGGTTGAATTGCGCAATTTCATCGACTTTCAAAAAGCAAAAGGCGAAGGAACGATTGAAGCGCTGGAAAAATTCATTGAAACGCACCCTGACGCGCTCGAAGCGGATGACGCGCTGGATGCGATGGCGACGATTGATTTCATCGATGTAAAAAAACGGAATACACTTGCGGCGTACGATTCATTTCTTGTGAACTACCCGGAGTCGGAAGAATTTCAGGAAGCACTTTCTTTGCGTAATAAGATCGGCTATATCCGTTTCCTGGAAAATGAAAAGTTGCGCAACGTTGTTGATCTGCGCCAACGGGAATCGGCATTAAAACTGATCATTGGCGGATCGTTCGTCCTGATGCTGCTTGCTGGTCTTTTGTATTATGCGCTGAGGCAGAAGAAACGGGCGAACGAAGCGATCACGCAGCAAAAAAACATCATCGAAGGAAAAAACAAGGAGATCATCGCCGGAATTCTATATGCGCAGCGCATCCAGGAAGCGATGCTGCCACTGCTCTCCGATATTCAGACTTGTTTGCCTGAAGCTTTTGTGTTTTATAAGCCGCGTGATATTGTCAGCGGTGATTTTTACTGGTTCGCCGAACAGGGCGACCGGGTTTACATTGCCGTTGCGGACTGCACCGGTCATGGCGTTCCCGGATCGCTGGTTTCCATGCTTGGCTTTAATTTCCTGAACCAGCTTGTCAATGAAAACGACGTTGCGGAGCCGGGTGAGATCCTGAATCAGCTCCACCTGAAAATGGCGCATGCACTGAACAGGGAATCGAAATTCCTGGAAGATGTATTCGCTTTGCCACCTGGCGCGACGGTAGAAGACGGTATGGATATCGGGCTGATCTGCGTACATAAAGCAGCTCAACGCGTCAGCTTTGCCGGTGCTGTCAGGCCTTTGTATTATTTCGACGACGACGGCATGAAGATCATTAAAGGCAATTTGTATTCGATCGGTGGCCTGAAACAGTCGCGGACAAAAAAGTATGAAACACATGTGCTGGATATGAAAGGCAGCGCCATGTTTTACCTTTTCAGCGACGGTTATACCGACCAGTTCGGGGGACCTGATGAGAAAAAATTCAAAGCGAAAAAGCTGCAGGAACTGCTGAAGTCAATCCGGCACGAAACAATTGACGTGCAAGGCCGGGAGATCGCGTTTGCGTTTGAAAGCTGGAAAGGCGATTATGACCAGATTGATGATGTCTTGTTTTTAGGTTTTCGATTTGAGGCCACGCGCCTAAACCGGGAACAGCGCATCGAACAGAATTCTTCCCTGACCGGTTACGCATCCATTGGAATCTGAACTTACGCTTGCCAGTTTCCGGAATGAGCTCGACGAGGCGGTGCTTGAGCGCGGGTGGCTGTATTTCAGCAATGGCTGGGTAAGCAGGCCACGGGAAATTTTACCCCACTATTATGAATGCGTGGTGGAAGAAGTAAACCCGCATGCCGTTTCTTTTTCCCGCAATCCGGACGGAACCTTCACGGATATTTTCTGCACCTGCGGCGACCGGCTCCATTCCGCGTGCCGGCATATGGCTGCGGTACTTTTTTTGCTTGAATCACATCAAGGGGAGTCAATTGCTCCTCCCGGCGTGGATTGATTCTGTGATGGCAATTTAAAGTAACTCATGAATCTTTTTTTGTTTTTTCATCAGCGGCCCTGGCTGCTTTATGCGTTCGTCTATTGTTCCGTGTTTATGGCTTACTGGATCGCTATTCCATTGTTGATCCTGCCTTCAGACGATTGTTATTATCATTTTAATCAGCCGCCTTTCCTCATCGAACAATTTTACCTCGATGAGCACGGGCATCCCGACGGCATGTTTTACCCGGTGAATAATCTCATCGTTTTATTTGTTTCTACCGTTATGGGTTTTTTATTCCGGTTAACGCTCCGGCTCCGGTACAGCGGTAAGCCTGCAGATGGCTTCTGGAATAATTGAAGTCACGAAGGTGATAGCCATCCGCCGAGGCGGACTCTAATTACACGAAGACAAGTCACAAAGATGTCGGGATGTTGCTGTTCAAAAAGAAAAAACTTCGTGTCTTAACTTCGTGCCCTTCGTGTCCTTAGTGGCTACGATCTTTGTGCTCTTTTATAGAAGGATAAAGAAGACACAAATACGTGCGGCCATTTTCCTAATTTTACCCGCTACAAAACCAACCTCATGGATCGGATACAGGTAATCGCAATTGCTGCCAGTCTTTTATTTCTCGCTTTTATTGCGCGGCTGATCGTTCGCGGGCGATTGCGGGAAGAATACGCCATCATCTGGATCGTCTGTTCCGTGCTGCTGATTGTGTTTTCTTTCTGGCGTAACGGACTGGAAGTGCTTTCGGGTCTTGTCGGTGTTTACGCGCCTCCCAACCTGGTTTTCACGGGCGCTATATTCGCCATTTTTATTTACCTGCTTCATTTATCGGTCGTGGTTTCACGCCTCCATGAACAGAATAAAACATTCGCGCAGGAGATCGCGCTTCTGAAAGAAAAATTGCGCGCGAAAGAATGAACGGCACGGCAAAACGAGAAGCGGAAATTTTCGGCGCTTATTTATTGGGAGAACCACCGAATGCAAAATCCGTTTCGCTTTACGAAGCGGCAACCCGGATTAAACCGCTAATACTCGACGCACGCGAGGAAAAGCTGTTGCGGTTTTTGCTCAATAACTCCTGGTCAGCCGGCATGATCGATAGCGCGCTTGGATTTTTTGACCGGAAAAACGGCGTGCGGAAAAAGATCCTGTACATGTCGGCCATTCTCGAAACACAACCGGAATACGCAGACCTCTTTTTGCCGAAAGTGAGGAACGGTTTCTACAGTATCTATATTTTATGGGTTGGAATTCGCGCGGTGGCAAAGGCGATTGTTGGAAGATTATTGATTGCGATGATTTAGGCATTAGGCATTCGTCATAATTAAATTTACGATTTAGAATTTGGTGTTTTGGATTTGAGCGGTGTATTTGCATTAAATTTTCCTAAATGGTAACATCGCTGTATGTTCAGTATCAAATTTAACCACGGAGGATCAATCGAGGTATGCACGGAGTGCCACGGAGGAGTTATTTGGATCAAAGTCACTTAATTGCTTATTGCCTATTGTATTATCGCTCATTGATTAAATTTCCATTTTTTGTAAATATCCTGCTGCTTCGGGCGGTTCTTCGGAATTTCACGCAGCGGCTCACAGGCTATCAGTGTCTGAAACAATTCCGCAGGTAACTGCTGGTATAATTTCGTTCCTTCCGATTTCCAATTAATCATTTCATCGCTGACATCTTTAATGATCTTTCCGGGATTACCAACGATCAGCTTGCGCGCGGGAATAACCATGTCGGCAATAATAAAAGTTAACGCGCCCACAATACATTCCTCTCCGAGAATGACATTATCCATGATAACCGCATTCATTCCGACCAGGCAATTTCTGCCGATCGTTGCGCCGTGAATGATCGCGCCGTGACCGATATGCGCGTTTTCTTTCAGCAAAACCGTTACACCCGGAAACATGTGTATGGTACAATTCTCCTGGACATTGCAGCCATCTTCGATGATGATCTCACCCCAGTCGCCTCGAATGGCCGCGCCGGGACCGATGTAAACATTTTTACCGATGCTGACATTCCCCGTTACTGCCGCTTGCGGATGAACAAATGAAGATTCATGCACCACGGGACGGTAGCCATTGAATTCGTAAATCATGGAGGGAAAGGTACGAAAGCGCTTATTAATTCATGCTAAGTTCTGGCAGAGCAGCAGCTAAAGAC
>DATDOQ010000393.1:0-2472 GCA_035293205.1 Bacteroidia bacterium | reverse complement strand
GAAAACGCGGTTGGGTTGGGATGAAAGTTCCATCAACATCGGCGAAGTAGCGGAACGTTTGCAGGATATAGGCGTACAGGCGCTGACGATCCATGGACGCACGCGTGCGCAGATGTATAAAGGCTACGCCAACTGGTCGCTGATCGGTGAAGTAAAAAACAATCCGCGCATTCATATTCCGATTTTTGGAAACGGTGATATCTCAACTCCTGAACAGGCGCTGGAGATGAAAAATAAATATGGTGTTGACGGCGTGATGATCGGCCGGGCAAGCATCGGCTACCCGTGGATATTTAATGAGATCAAACATTTTTTCCGCACGGGCACGCATCTCGCTCCGCCGACAGTGGAAGACCGCGTGGATGTTTGCCGTACGCATTTGATGAAATCGGTGGAATGGAAAGGCGAACGTCTCGGAATAATTGAGATGCGTCGACATTATGCGAATTATTTCAAAGGACTTCCGAATTTTAAAGAAGTGCGCGCACAGTTGGTTACGCTTGACGATCTGAATACGATCAACCAGGTGTTACAGGATATAAAAGGACGTTACGCGGAGGTTATTGCGGCGTAGAGATTTACGATTTGGGATTTACGAATTACGATTTATAATTTTTTCAAATTCGTATGAATTTATTTGAATCGTTATTATTGTTACTTGTCGATCCTCATAGGTCATTGGCTTTGACGCTTAAACATTTAACCCTTTTTATTATTTTTTCAATAGGCACTTTAAATAACATTGTTTTTATTCTCCTAAGGCAAATCATCGACAAAAACTTTCAACATATCCTCGTTCTGCTTTATATTAGTATTTATGTTATCTCAGCAGTTTACACTTTGCTTTTTGTGTCAACAAAGACTGCGTTCGGGAAACGCGTAGAAATATTACATAAGAATTATCCTCCTCAAGTTTTCAGCGGATTAATTTGGAAAATCGTAAAATTTCTCCTGATGCCAGTTAGTGTCTGCACATTTGCTTTAACCCTTTCGCAATTTGATGCTGATTTATGAAATATATTTTCATTGTTTTCGTTCTCGACATAAGATTTGGACTCCAAAGCTTTCGAACGAATTAAGAGGTTTTTTGCAATAGGTTTTCCTGAATGGTAACATTGGTGTAAGTTCAGCGTTAGATATAACCACGGAGGTCGAACGGAGGTATGCACGGAGGGCACACGGAGGAAAATAACTTTGGAATTTGGAATTTATCTTCTTTGGAATTTGTAAGTTATTTCACAAATAGCGCTTTCAGCTCCGTTGCGTCTTCGGGTTTCATTTTACCGGCAAGGATGAGTGCGAGTTGCCTTCTCCGTAATGCGCTTTCGAACCGCTGCTTTTCTTCTTCTGTTTCCGGCTCAATCGGAGGCACCGGCAAGGGTTGACCGTTCTGATCCACCGCGACGAATGTGTAGATCGCTTCATTGCTTTTGACACGTTCGCCTGAAACGGGATCTTCCACAAAAACATCAATAAAAACTTCCATCGAAGTGTTGAACGCCCGCGAAACTTTTGATTCGAGCGTGACGATGCTTCCATAGGTAATGGCCGAGTGAAAAGCGACATGGTTGACGGTGGCCGTAACAACGACGCGCCTGCAATGCCGGTGGGCGGAAACCGCCGCGATCACATCCATCCATTCGAGCAGCCTTCCGCCGAAAAGATTGTTCAGGTTGTTGGTGTCGTTCGGCAAAACATGATGCGTTGCGATGGCCAGTGATTCTTTTGGAGTTTTCGCTTTCATGACGCAAAGTTAGAAGGGAGAACGGAGAGCTGAGTGAGGAGCTTTGATTTTTTTGCTTTTCTTACCTGCGGTTGTATGAAAAAGTGAGGATTTTAGCAATTTCTCACACCCTCCCTCCGACTTCCTCCTCCCTCCTCCCTCCATTCTCCCTACTAAAAACTATATTTGCCCGAATGAAGAATTTCTTCGGTGTGTTGAAGTATGTCCAGGGTTACTGGCGTTATGCCTGGCTGAACATCTTCTTCAACATCCTTTCCGTTTTATTCAACCTCGTTTCGCTTTTTTCGGTCATCTCTCTTGTCAATATTCTCTTCACGACGAAAGACGCTGATTTCCGCGCGTTCGTGGATAAAGGCGAACCCGTCACGGGCATGTCGCTTTCACAGCTGCTCGACTGGATCAATTACAAGATCAGTGTTTATGTGCTTTCTTTTCCGGACCTCGATACAGGTCGGCTGCGCGCATTGCTCTGGATCTGCGGCGGGGCTGCGGTGATGATTTTTTTTAAAAGCCTTTTTCGTTATCTCGCCATGTATTTCCTGGCTGTGATCCGCAATGGGGTGGTGCGCGATCTCAGGAATAAAATGTACCGCAAGGCGCTTTCGCTTCCGCTTTCCTGGTTTTCCAATGAACGAAAGGGCGATATCATGAGCCGGATGACCGCGGATGCGCAGGAGGTGGAGTGGAGCATCATGAGCTCGCTTGAAATGATCTTCCGCGAGCCGGTC
>DATDOQ010000392.1:0-8166 GCA_035293205.1 Bacteroidia bacterium | reverse complement strand
TTTCGCGGCCTTCGGCTTCGTTTTTTTCAGCAACGATAACCGTCCCTCCCGCCTCCGCGATCGCTTCGCAAAACACTTTGCCCAGCAAACCGGCTCCGCCTGTTACTACAACAACTTTACCGTGCAATGCTTCGTTCATTTTTCAATTTCGAGTACGGCCCAGTTCATCAGGTAACCGGCTGAGATCTGCAGGCGCGAATTTTCAGTTTTGACGGTAAATGTACCAATTCCCCGACCATCATAATGAAAGTCTATTTCCGGAATAAATTCATGCAGCCGGTGCGCGACCGCTTTTCCGGCGAGCCATTTGTTCACTGACTTAGCCGAATAAGTATTGTAGGAAAATCCCAATTCACTTGCAGGTCGTGTGTGGTCATACATCTTTGCAAAAATATCAACATCATGCCGGAGATTGAATAACGAACTGGCATAAATCCGTCCGCCTTTTTTTGTGATCCGCAGCAGCTCATTCAATGCTTTTTCGGGTTCGTCGAGCCACGATAAAGTCTGCCAGCAACATACAAGGTCAAACTTTTCATTTTCAAACGGTAATTCGTAAATGCTTCCATGCACATATTCCGCCTTGTCGCCGTGAAGGGTTTTCGCGATCGTAAGGGCTTCTTCATTAAAATCACAGAGCGTAAATTTCGCGCCCGGGTAAATTTCACGCAGATGAAAGCTCAATGTTCCACCGCCACAGGCAATGTCTGCGATGTTTTGAAATTCCGTTTTTGTTTTTAAAAGCAACTGCTCAAGAAATTTCTGCTGCTCGGTTTTTACGAGCGATTTGCGGTAATAGGCCTCCGTCTGTTCGCGGCTCGCTTGCAATGCTTTGATGTAATCCTTATCTTTTTTCGCCACGGATTAGCGCGAATTTTCGCGGATTATTGTGGTTAATTAATGTGCCTACGCGACAAATAAATTCGTGTTAATCCGTGTAATCCGCGGCTCATTTTTCTGCCATGGATTACGCGAATTACACGGAATTTACACGGATTCTTTGGTTAAGATAACTCTTTTGTGGATAAGTGATTTTCCTGCGAAATTTACAATTAGCCCAAGTTTGCAGCCGGAAGCCGCCAGATAATTAATTACAACGCGATAATAATCTTCGACAATACCGGATTGAGCCTTTGCTTCAAGAATTATTTCATTATTAATAACAAAGTCGGCATTATATGTTCTGGGTAATTTAAAGCCTTTATAATGAACAGTGAACTTTTGCTCGCGTTCATAAGGGATGCCATTCAATTTAAACTCGATCTCCAATGCATCTTTATAGACAACTTCTAAAAATCCGTGACCTAGTGTTCTGTGAACTTCCATGCATGCGCCGATTATTTTGTATGGTAGATTCGGATTATCAAGGAAATCATTCGAATACCCAGGGGTGGTTTCTCCAACGATCCACTCTTGATTATTCAGCTCCATAGAATGTGATAGATTAATTTTTACTCCCCAAATCTAATTTTTTTCTTAACCCCGGCAAAAAAAGCCACGGATTACACGAATTACACGGATTATTGTCCGATCTAATCCGTGTAATCCGCGGAGATCCGTGGCTCTAATTATATTTCCGGAACACCGGCTTGATGGCAGGGCCAACCAAATATTTTGAAACACCATCGTGCAAGGCATTTTTATAAACACCAAGCGCTTTTTCCGCGGCGTTCAGCGTCAGCTTTAATTCTGCATCACCGTGCGCATTTGACAACGCGATCCAGGGCATCAGCACGCCATTTTTGATCAGTTCCTGCGACCACAAGGTGCGGAATTCAGCAGAAATATTTCCTTTCTGATCGCGCGCAAAATAATAGGGTGAACAGGCAAATCCCTGCACAGCAAAATGTTTTTCTATTCCCAGTCCGCGCGCGATCTCGTTTAATCCATTCATCAGCTTCCTGCCGTAATTCCAGAGATGGCCGCAAACATCGAGTTCCTGGTAAATGCGCACGGTTTCAATGAACGCACCGAAGGCCGACATCTCTGAACCATGCGTGGTAGAAATTAAAAACACACGCTCCTCGCCCTCATTGCGGATCCCGCCAAGCTCCATGATTTCTTTTTTCCCAATTAATCCGGCGAGCGCAAAACCGTTTGCCATTCCCTTCCCGAATGTCGCAAGATCCGGTTCGATACCGTACATCTTCATTGCCCCGTGCAAATCCCAGCGAAAACCGGTGATCATCTCATCGAGGATAAATACAGCGCCTTCTTTTTTACAGGCCTCACTCACTTCGCGGAGAAAGTTCATCTCATTTGCGCAGCCCTTCTTATCGGTTATTTGTGAACCTTCATTTTTGCAGGGAGAAACATAAGTTGCAGGCTCCATGATCACGCACGCGATCTGGCCCGGAAATTTCACAAACAAAAGATCGAGTGAATCTATGTTGTTGTAACTAAACTTCAGGCTGAGCTCTTTGTTTTCGTCCGGAACGCCCTTATCCATGAATGTGGTTCCGATAAACCAATCATCATAAGTGAAAAATGGATGTTCGGCGCAAATAGCAACAAACTTTCTTCCGGTATACGCGCGGGCGAGCTTTACTGCAGCCGTTGTTACGGTCGAACCATTTTTTGCAAACTTGACCTGCTCTGCCCAGGGAAATAAGCTTACCATCAGCTCAGCAGCCATCAGCTCCGTCATTGATGCGCGCGTCAGGTTATTTCCCTTGCGGATCTCAGCAATCGCGGCATTTGACACGCGGTCGTGGTCATACCCGAGTGTGACAGAGCGCAAACCCATACCATAATCAAGAAATTTGTTGCCATATGGATCCCAGACATACGCGCCCTTTCCGTGATCGAGAATTTGTGGCGCATTGGAAGGATACTGGTCATCCCCGCGGCTATAGGTATGCGCGCCTCCGGGAATTACCTCATGCAACCGGTCTGAATAGCTCATTTGGAGTTCAAAAATAGCCGCAAGAATCTGAAATTGTTGTCCGGCGGTGAAAAATAATTTACACTAATCATTTTTAAAAAAGCAGGCCTTCTTCCTTTGCCTTCATCAGCCGTTCGATGATGAGAAAATCGACCAGGTCATCCACCTCGTAAGATTTCCATTTGGGTATTTCGTAACCCAGTGTTTTTTCGTGGTAAAATGATTGCTTCTTCTTCAAAGCGGCAACAGCTGAAATATAAAGACTGCCTTCGAAAAAATACACTTCGTCAATTTCCTGGCGGCGTTTGAAAACAAATTTCTCTCCTTCGTAAGGACGGATAAAATGTTTTTCGTCTTTGAGCGCTAAAAATGCGGGATGACTGCTTTCCGCAGCGCTGATGCCCACAATACTTTCCGCCCTGGGCGTTTGCATTAAAAGATTCAGCGCACAAAGTACATCGTCTTTATCCCTTTGCGGCGATGTTGCTTCGAGCATGCAGATGTAATCGAACGATTCGCCCTGTTTTGCAAAAAACTCCAGCGCGTGGAGCACCACTTCCATCGAAGTTGATTCATCCCGCGCTAATTCCGGCGGACGCATAAACGGAATTTCAGCGCCTGAAGATTTCGCAACTGCCGCGATTTCTTCGTTGTCTGTTGATACAACCACACGCCCATCCACATCCTCCAGCGATTCGAGCGCAGTTTTTACCGTCCAATGCAGCAGGGGTTTCCCATTCATCGGACGGATATTTTTAGCCGGCAGGCCTTTGCTGCCGCCGCGCGCAGGGATCAGGAATAAAACTTTCGGCTTAGCGGGCGACATTCAGCTTGCGTGTATTATAGATACCTGTAACCGCATTGAGAATGGTCTGCTGTTCTTCTTTTGTAATCGTGACAGAGGAAGGAAGACTGATGCCGTTTTGCGAAATGGAATCGCTTACCGGAAACGTTTGCCCGGTTTTTACATATTCAAGATAGGGCGGCATTGCATGCAACGGGTAAAAAACAGGTCTCGTTTCCACGCCGTTTTTCATCAGCTTCGCGATCAGCTCATCGCGCGAAACACCGGCAGAGGGATCGACAATACAAGTATAGAGCCAGTAACCATTAAAGGCCCAGCTGGTTTCGGGCGGCAACGTAATACAATCCAGTTTCTTCAAGCCTTCATTGTACACGGCGGCCATGTTTCTTTTCGCTTTCACGAATTCATCGAGACGTTCCAGCTGCGCGCAACCGATTGCGGCCTGCACATTCGTTATGCGGTAATTAAAACCCACGTATTCGTGCCAGTATCTTTTTTGTTTCGACATGCCGTGATCGCGGAGTACAACCGCCTTTTCAAAAACCGCGGGGTCGTTAAAAAGCGTCATCCCGCCTTCGCCGGTTGTAATTGTTTTATTTCCAAAAAAGCTGAAGGTGGCTGCATGACCGAATGTACCGACATGGCGCCCTTTGTAAAGTGTTCCCAATGCTTCGGCACAATCTTCCACGACAAGCAGCTTTTTTTCTTTCGCGATCGCCATCAGCTCATCCATATGACATGGGTGCCCGTATAAATGCACGGGCATGATCGCTTTTGTTTTTGTGGTGATCAGCGAACGGACGGATTCCGGTGAAAGTGTCCATGTTTCCGGATCAATGTCGGCTAAAACAGGCGTTGCGCCAGTATAAATAACAGCATTAATGGAAGCCGCGAAAGTTAAATCAGGCACAATCACTTCATCACCCGGACCGATTCCCAGCGCTTCGAGCGCGAGGTGAATGGCAACGGTCCCGTTGCTAACGGCCACTGCGTTCGGAACACCCACATATTCACCAAATGTTTTTTCAAATTGTTTTACAAATGCGCCCTGGGAGCTAATCCAGCCGGTGGTGATGCATTCAGTCACGTATTTCAATTCATTGCCATTCAGCTGGGGCGTCATGACGGGAATTCTGTATGCGCGGGTGCGGCTGGCATAATCCACCGGCACGTTGTTCTCATCCACGAGCGGGATGATTTTTATCGTACTGGAAATTTTTTCCTGGACCTTATCGACATGGGTGGTGACCGGAAGCGCCGTAAACTCCGTTTCCATTACTTCGCGGACATTCACTTCCAGCGTTTTTCCTTCCAGCAATGCGCGACGGATATCGCCATCGGTAATTACACCTGCCAGCTTGCCGGAAGCATCAATTACAAAACAGGTGCCCTGCGCATTCGCGTCAATGATTTCGAGCGCTTCTTTTAATGATTTGGTGTCGGAAATCAGCAGTTCTTCAATTCCAGGACTATGACTCATAAGAAATAAGATTATTCAGCACTTGCGGTGCTGCTGTAAAGTTAAAAAATAACCTGCGTGGTAAGTCTTCCGAATTCAGTCGTTTCGGGCTTTTCTGAGTCTTTTTCGGGGATCGCGGGCTGTGTGAATCAGGTTATTAATCAAAATGACCTGCTCGTCCACCTCATAAACTATAAAGTAAGGAAATCTTACAAGCTTTGTCAGGCGATAATTGAATCATTTTTTCATACTTTTCCTCGCAAGCTTAATCGCTTCCTGACGGCGCTTGTTAGCTCTTCAAGGCTTATGCCTTTCACTTTTCCCGAATCCATTTCTTTGCTTCTCCGGTATACTTCCGCCATATCACTTGCTGAAAGTTCATAAGCATCTTCTTCGTATTCATTTTTCAGCGCAATTACCATCCGGAGGAACCGCTCGTCCGCGGAGTCAATAATTTCATGCGCTTTTTTTCTTAATTGAACAGCGGTCATAATGCAATAGATTATTCCCAAATTTAAGAAAACGAGGCCAGACTTAATCTGCTGAAAACAATATTTTCTCCATTTTTTTAAGCGCCTCAGGTGGTGATTTTCGCACTTCAAGCACATGGATTGCATGCAGCGCCTCACGCATAAAGGGTAAGAACCAATACGCATCATTTAACGGCTGATTATTGTCCGTTTTGCCATCATTATCACTGTGATGAATGCATCGCACATGAGGCAGCACATTTCCAGCGGCCGCAGACAAGTCAAAACCCATTGTGCGGGAGGAAACTTTTAAGTGGGCAGTGTCAAGTAAAATTCCGGCGCGAGCGTCATTTATTTCATGGATGAACCGCAACATTTCCGGGGCATCAACACATAAAAGCGGGTTGGAGCCATCCGGATATATGTTCATTTCCGCGAGGACATTATTCTCCAGCAAAAAACCGGTTGGAAGATCCTGCGTTTGTTTTAAAATTTCTTTTACCGCATCCGTAAACAATTTCCAGTGCATTTCCCGGTCGAAGGAATCTACTCTTGAAAGCTGCCTGCCCAATTCCGCCGGTTTAGGGTCAATGCAAAACCCGGCGTGCGCGGAGAAAAAGGGCGCATTTGCAGCATGACTCAGCTGAATGCCATTGATGCAATGGTTAATGGATAACTCCCTTATTTCATCGTTACTGCTTCCGAGATTGAGCACGAACGGAACTTTTGGCGCAGGAAAATAATTATGCGCGAAGCGTGGAATCGAAGCTTCTGTAAAAATCTGCGCCATGTCATCCCGGAAAGGAAGTCCGGAGGAAAATTCGATAACGAAATTATTTTCTTTGGCGAGTTCAATTATTTCCTCTACCGGTTTGCCGGGAAACGCCAGCGTGCTCATAGCTGCTTTTGTGGCTGCAGGCTTTTTATATTCGAAGAAGCTGAGTGTTTCTTTCTGCTCAATTAATTCAAAACCGCTTTCCCGGTATAATTTAATTGCCGGCCCATTTATATTATCCACCGATAATTTTACGCGGCGCAGTCCAAGCGCTTCCACAGATTCCATCAACCGGCGCATCATGTGCCTGCCAAATCCTTTTCCGCGCGCTATTTCCGTAACTGCAATACCCAGCCAGACCGTTTCTCCCTCTTTATCCAGGTGGCCGTAAGCTTCAATATGTCCATGCTCTTCGATTACCCATGTGGCAACGTGATTTTCAACTACCGTCAGCGGCCGCTTCGCAAAATACCGGAATGTCTCCAGCGAGCTTCCGGCCCGGTCCAGAAACTTTTGCAGGAGATGCGTGTTGCTTTTTGTGATGCGGATGAATTTCACTGCCTGAATTTACAAACGAACTGCCGATTCGGTCAGCGGTTCATCCTTTTTTAAATCAATGAGCAATTCTTTGCCAAGCACCTCAGCAAGACGCTTTGGAGAAAGTCCGCTGGCAGGGCGCTTGAATCCAAAATGTTCCGCTTTCAGCACCGTTCCTTTTTTCAGATCGGTTTTTGCCACCAGGCTGCGCCGCATTCCAAAAGTATTTTTCACCTCGGCCGCAGATGGTTTTTTAATGCCGTCGCCCAGGCATTTTTCGATATTGCGGATGCCGGTAATTAATTCCCGGAATGCGTCGGGCTCCAGCGAAGAGGAGTGATCCGGTCCCGGAAGATTATTATCAAGCGTAAAATGTTTTTCAATCACTTCCGCTCCCAGCGCGACTGCCGCGTAACAGGCATAATTGTTTGGCACATGATCGGAATATCCCACACGAACTTTCAATTCATCCCGCATGGTCAGCATCGCGCGGATATTCGTGTCTTCGATGCGCGAAGGATAATCCGTATTGCACTGGAGAATAATAATATCATTGTTACCGGCCCGGCGTATTGCTTCCACAGCATCTTTCACTTCCTGAATGGTGGCCATTCCGGTTGAAACGATCATCTGCTTCCTGAATTTTGCCACGTATTCGAGGAATGGCGTTTCTACCAATTGACCGGATGCAATTTTAAACGCATCCACGCCGATGCTGTTCAGAAGATCCACGTCTTCCGGATTGTAGGGAGTGGAGAGAAAACGGATCGCTTTTTTATCACAATGCGCTTTTATCGCGCGGAATGCTTCCCGGTCGAGCTCCAGCTTCTTCAACATATCCAGCTGGCTTTCCGATCGGTCAGTTACCTCAAGCTGGTAATTCGCTTTTGGTGAAGAAGCAGTAACAATTTGCTCCGCTTTGAAGGTCTGGAATTTTACACAATCAACACCGATCTCAACGGCCTTGTCCACCAGCTGCAAAGCCATTTCAAGACTTCCATTATGATTAACGCCGGCTTCGGCAATGATAAATACTTTACTCATTTCGCGTGCTAAGGTAAACATTGAGCTGCGGATTTTGAATGTACTTTCCGAAAGCGTTTTCCATTATATTGGCAGCATGCAACTGGCTACTGTCTTCCTATTGATGCCCCTCCTGATCACAGCACAAAATCTTGTTCCCAACCCGGGCTTTGAAACTTACCGGAAAATTCCTTCTTCGTTCACGTATAATTC
>DATDOQ010000391.1:0-10720 GCA_035293205.1 Bacteroidia bacterium | reverse complement strand
AACTTTTGGATTTCCGGATCAAAGGTGGTGTTGAAGCGCAACAGACGATCGGGGGAGAAGGACAGGAAGCGGGACAGCTTGGATTTAATACGATCGAAGCCGGTTCGCAGGTGTCGTTGAATTTTCCGCGGGAATTATTTCCATTCAACCTGCTGGTGACAAAAAATGTAAGGGAAGAACAACGAAAAACCAAAGACCGCCGGACAGTATTCTCTGCATCCGTCAACTACCAGCACCGCGTTGATTATGACCGATCATTGGGAAACATTGGATACGGGTATACGTTCCGGTATAAAAGATACACCCGGTTCGGTTATTACCCGTTTGAGCTGAACGTGGTAAAAGTAAATCCGGGCAGCGGGCTGGACACGCTTCTGCAAAACGGCGATCCGTTTCTCATTTACCGTTTCACCGATCACCTGATCCATGACAGCCGGGTGACCTATAACTGGAATAACCAGCTAAGTACGAATACACGTCAACGAAACAGCTTTAACCTGAGTGCCGACTTTGAAACTGCCGGCATGCTTTTGCGCGCCTGGTCGGTGGCAGCAAACAGGCCGCAGAATGACCTGGGCTCCTATGAAATTGCCGGAATTCCTTTTGCGCAATATTTCCGGGTATTTACGGATCTCCGCTGGCTCATCCGCCTCGGAAGTCACCAGGATCTTGCGCAGCGTGTGGCTGTAGGAGTCGGTTTTCCGTTCGGAAATTTTAAAACACTGCCGCTGGAAAAAAGCTTTTATGGCGGCGGCGCCAACGGCATCCGTGCCTGGGAAGCGCGTTCACTCGGTCCGGGTTCTTACCTCGTGCCCAGCGACCAGAAGTATTCCCAGTTCGGTGATATCCGCGTGGAATATAATATCGAGCTGCGTTTTGACCTCACCCGCACGATCGAACTGGCGGTTTTTGCTGACGGTGGAAACATCTGGCAGCTCTATGACGATCCCGCGCGGGAAGGCGAAAGCTTCCGGTTTGATAAATTTTATAATGAGTTTGCATTTGGCCCCGGAGTTGGCATACGTTACAACCTTGGCTTTTTTGTCATTCGCCTCGATCTTGCCTTTAAATTCCGGGATCCCGCAATGCCATATGGCGAAAGATGGTGGGTGGGCCAGCGAAAGCTGGGGAGTAACCTGAATTTTGGGATCGGGTATCCTTTTTAAATTTACGATTTACGAATTACAATTTACATGGTACGAAATACGAAATTATGAAACGTACGAATTACGAAATAGTACGAATTATGAAATACGAAAAAGTGCGAATTATGAATTAAGTTATGAAGGAGGAAAATATTCATTTACTGAAAACTATTGCTCATTGCCATATTGCTCTTTGCTCTTTGCAAATTGCTCACTGCCATATTGCAAATTGCGCAACTACAAATTGCTTCATTGCAGGTTTCATATTGCTATTTGTTTTTTTTGGAATTTGTTTCTTTGGTCCGCCTTCGGGGGAGGTAATTTGTTTCTTTGGAATTTGGACCTGAAGGCTTTCGGGTTTGTTTCTTTTTGGAATTTTGCTTCTCACTCGCCCCAGGGATAAGTTTCGGGAATCTGATCCGGGTTGTCTTTTACCTGCAGCGGGTGGAGACCCATCGTTTCATCGAGAAAAATGAATGCTTCGTACCGTTCAGGAATCAGGCTGGGGACATAATTGCCGTACCGTTCGAATTCCGGGTTATAAACGACGCCAATCGCGCGGTGATCAAATTTTTTTTGAAAAACTTTTTCTTTCGCGAGATCCCTGCTTAGTAGCAGCATGTTTTTTTTACCGGTATCATGCAGCAGCTTTTCCCAGGAGCCATCTCGTGCCGGCGGTATTTTCATTCGCTGAAGCGGCGCGCCCCATTCGCGGCCGGCAATCACGCTGCCTTTGTAAGAACCGAATCCAACGCGTACAACACCGAGCGCGTCACTCTGCTCTTTTACAAGCTGGCCCACGTTGACCATACCCTCGCGTTTCATGTCAGTGGCGCGCGCGTCGCCGATATGCGTGTTGTGTTCCCATACAATCGCTTTTGCTTTTGGCCCGTGAAATTCCATCAGTCGGCTTAATGTGTCCACCATGTGCGTATCGCGGATATTCCAGGATTCTGCGCCTGCCTTCACCATGGCGCGATAATATTTTTCTGCGTTTACTGCGACGAGCGCATTTTGTGAAGCGCTGAAAACGGCTTCGTAATCCGTGTTGTACTTAGCAATATTTTTACGCAATCGGGAAAGCATCTGCACGATCTCGTCTTCGCACGAAGCCAGCGAAGCGTAAGTGGCGCGCGCGTAACTTCTCCCTTCATCTTTTCCATACGGCTCAAAACACTGCACTACTTTTTCCGCCGCTTTCAGTGTTTCGGGATCTTTTTGCTTCAGGTACTGCAGGAGAAATTCCATTGATTCCCAGAAGCTGTACACATCGATCCCATAAAATCCGGTCCGTTTGTTCGCGGGAAAATTCTTGTTGTGCTTTTGTAACCATTCAACCAATTGTACGATCTCCCAGTTGGCCCACATCCAGGTCGGCCAGCGGTTGAACTCCTTCAGCACATCAATGGCCGTTGTGCCCGCGTTGTCATAACCCTTTATAAAACGGTTGACCCGGTAGCAATCCGGCCAGTCACCCTCGACGGCGATGAACGAAAATCCTTTTTCAGCTATCAGCCGTTTGGAAAGGCGTGTGCGCCAGGTGTAATATTCATGCGTGCCATGCGATGCTTCTCCCAGTAAAACATACCGCGCATCACCGATCAATTCCATGAGCGGATCAAGATCGGAAGCCAATTCAAGCTTGTGTGAAATTTTTTTAAGGAGTTTGCCGGTTTCGGAAAAATTTTCCCCAATTGTAATGGTAGCCATGTTGCAGCATTTAAATTCAACAGTGATTACCGGCAGAAGCGAAAAGGCATGTTTGTTGAGGATTCTATCCCTGGCTTTTTCGCTTACATAAAGTTACTATTTCATCCCGAATGTTTTTGTAATGAGTCAGGGAAAATAATTTAATTACGAACTTTCAATAAAAATCCGATGTTCGGAAGTTTGATCAGAAACCGGGAAGAGGCGGGCCGGCAGCTTGCAGAAAAGCTTGCGCAATATGAGAATGCCAATGCTGTTGTGCTTGCCGTGCCCCGGGGAGGTGTGCCTGTCGGTTATGAAATTGCAAAAAAACTTAACCTTCCTCTTCATCTTTTGTTGTCAAAAAAAATTGGCCACCCGCTTAACCCGGAATACGCGATCGGTTCTGTAACAATGGATGATGTTATACTGAACGGGCATGAGGGTGTTTCTCCCGCATACATTGAACAGGAAGTAAGAAAGATCCGCGAAGCGCTGCGCAAGAAAATAACACTTTACAATGGAACCCGGGAGGTAGTTTCACCAGCCGGCAAAACGGTTATCGTGGTGGATGATGGAATAGCCACCGGTAAAACGCTGCTGGTGCTGATCCAGATGTTGCGGCGCCTGAAGCCAAAGCGCATCGTGGTTGCCGTTCCCGTTATGCCTGAATCGGTTGTTGATACCATTCAGACTGAAGTTGACGAGCTTGTTTATCTCCACGCGCCGTTTTTTTTCAGGGGCGTGGGTATGTTTTACGACGACTTCAAACAGGTGGAAGATGAAGAAGTAATCTCACTTTTACACAATATCAATCATGTTCACTAAACAGCTTAAGATCGTTCTCGAAGAGGTAGCATTGCCCGCAGATATAAACGTACCTGAAAATTCCTCCGGCCTCGTCATTTTTTCGCATGGAAGCGGAAGCAGCCGTCTCAGCAAAAGAAATCTCCAGGTGGCGGAAGTGTTGTGGAAGAAAAATATAGGAACCATACTTTTTGACCTGCTGACGGAGGAAGAAGATCTTGTTTATGAAAATAGATTTGATATTCCATTGATAACCGATCGGCTTGTTCATGTAACTGACTGGGCGATGGGGCAGGAATTTTCAAAAAACCTTTCCATTGGCTATTTTGGCGCCAGCACGGGCGCCGCTTCTGCCCTGCGCGCCGCGGCCAAGCTGAAAACGAAAATAAAGGCCGTTGTTTCCCGAGGCGGACGTCCTGACCTGGCAATGGGCGACCTTGAAAAAGTTACTGCCTCTGTTCTGCTGATCATCGGCAGTCTTGATGAGCCGGTGATCGGGCTTAACAAGCTTGCTTATGATCACCTCAACACGGTGAAAAAAATGGAAATAGTGGAAGGCGCTACGCATTTGTTCGGAGAACCTGGAAAGCTGGAAGAAGTTTCGGATCTCGCGGCGGAATGGTTCTCAAAATATCTCATCCCGGCCACAACGGACGTCAGGGTAAGCTAAAATCCCTTTTTTATCAGATGGGATTCACAGATCTGTCTGTGTTTAAATTCTATGGTGGTTCCCGTTTTTTTATTGGTTGATTTTCACTGCAAAACCGCAAATCCGGGTATTTTCGTAAATTAGAAGAAACACAACCAAAACAAACATGGCGATCACGCGGGTATTTGATCTTATTCAGCATTACCGGGATAAATTTGGCGACAAGCCGGTTGCATTTTCCGGGAAAGAAAGCGGAAAGTGGCGCGACTGGAGCTTTTCCGAATTTGAACGGCTGGCTTATGCGCTGGCTTCCGGATTGATCCGGCTGGGTTTGCGACGTGGCGATCGTGTCGCGATCGTTTCCAATAACCGTCCGGAATGGAATATTGTTGACTTCGGGGTGCAACTGGCGGGTGGAATCCTGGTTCCCATTTATCCGACGATTTCAGAAAATGATCTGCGTTTTATCCTCGCGGATTCCGAGACCCGCTTTATTTTTCTTTCATCACAGGTGTTGTATGATAAAACAACTACTGTTACGAAAGAGACCTTGACCAAACCGCTGGTCTATACGTTTGATAAAACCACAGCTCTTTCGTGGCGGGAGGTCATCGCCGAAGGTGAAGCTAACCCGGATAATGCGGAAATTGAAAAAATAAAGCGTGAAACAAAGCCCGATGAGATTTGCACCATACTTTATACTTCCGGAACCACAGGCACGCCGAAAGGTGTCATGTTAACGCATGGAAATCTTGTGAGCAATTTCAGTGGACTTTGCGATCTGCCACCCGTGGACGAAACCAGCAAAGTCCTGAGCTTTTTACCGCTAAATCATATTTATGAACGGATCATCGTTTACGTTTATCTTTTTCGCGGACCCTCGGTTTATTATGCGGAAAGCCTCGAAACGATCGGTGATAATATCCGCGAAGTGAAACCGCATATGTTCACATGCGTGCCGCACCTGATTCAAAAAGTGTACAACCGGATCACATCGAAAGGGGCAGAGCTGACGGGTGTAAAACACAAGCTTTTTTTCTGGGCCGTGCGGCTGGGCGAACAATTTGAGGTTACGGGCAACTCCTGGTGGTATAACCTGAAATTAAAAATCGCGTCGAAGCTCATCTTCAGCAAATGGCGGGAAGCGCTGGGGGGGAATGTCCGTGCGATGGTTTCGGGTGGCGCCGCGCTGGAACCGCGACTGGCCAGGATTTTCTGGGCAGCCGGCATGCCTATTCTTGAAGGTTACGGACTGACGGAAACTTCACCGGTGATCGCCGTAAACACCTTTGAACCCGGCGGCATGCGTTTCGGAACAGTCGGGAAGGTGGTAAAAGATGTGCAGGTTAAATTTGCCGAAGACGGTGAAATATTGGTGAAAGGTCCCAATGTGATGCAAGGCTATTACAAGCGGCCGGATCTGACCGCGGAAGTGATCGATAAAGACGGCTGGTTCCATACAGGAGATATCGGTACGATGGTGGACGGGTCTTACCTGAAAATTACGGACCGCAAAAAAGAAATTTTCAAAACTTCCGGCGGAAAATACATTGCCCCGCAGCTGCTGGAAAATTTATTGAAGACCTCCAGGTTTGTCGAGCAGTCCATGATCATTGGCGAAAACCAGAAATATGCCGCCGCGCTGATCGTCCCATCGTTTGCATTTTTAAAGGAATGGGCCAAACGGAAGGGCGTCAATGTCGGGGAAACGAACGAGCAGATCATTACAAATCCGGAGGTTCTCAAACGCATTTTCGAAGCGGTGGAAAAGATCAACGCGCAGCTTGCCCAATATGAACGCATCAAGCGCATCATTCTATTGCCAAAGGAATGGACTACCGCCGGTGGTGAATTAACCCCCAAGCTGAGTATTAAACGGAAGATCATCCTGGAGCAGAACAAGGGGGCGATTGAAAAGTTGTATGGGGAAGGGTAGGGTGGGCTTTGTTGGGTGGTGAGATGTAGGGGGAATGAGAATTTTTTGCCTTTTTGAATGCCGCATCAAACTCTAACCGACCGATAATTTATGAAGCATTATTACTACGCAGATAATGAACAGCAGCTTGGTCCGTTCACAATTGAGGAATTAAAGTCTAAACGACTTAAAAAAACAACTTTAGTTTGGACAGACGGTATGCCGGACTGGACCCCCGCTGACGAATTTGAAGAACTTAAGGACATTTTAATTTCTGGACCGCCACCGCTTCCTAAAAAAAGTAATGCATCACCGGCAGGTGAACCTGTTCAAATTAAGCAGACTCCGATTCTTGTTACAAGTTCAAAGTATGACCAAACTTATACTAAAGAAGATGACGCTACTGTATTGGGAGTTATACTCTTTATCATTCCGATAGCGTTTACATTTATCCCTTTTAAAACGGAGGAAGACTACAGCCGGGCAAACGCTTTTATAGCTATTGGCGCTCTTGTTATTAGAATTGCAGTTATTGTCGGGGTGGTTAATATCTCTACAAGACAGAACAGAAACTCAACTGCCTGGGGTTGGTTTGCTTTTTTTCTTCCATCGATAGCTTTAATTATAATTGGACAATTGAAAAAACTTCGTTTAAAAATTGCGCTTGACGAAAATTTGTCTATTACTCAGCAAGTCGCTATTTTACAAAATAAGGCGATCCGATTTTATGGCTGCAAGAGAGATTCAGAATGTATTGAAATTCTAAATAAAGCTATTCAATTAGATAATAAAAACTATAAACTATTAAAGTTGCGTGGGCTTGTCCATTATAGATTGGGCAATTTGGACAAGTGCACAATTGATTTTGAAAAATTAAACAGAGCTGAAAGATATCCTGCTATTACAAATTATTATTTGGGTAATCTTGCAATGATGAATATTAATAGGGAAATTGCTGTAGCTTATTGGTTAAAAGCAAAAGAATTAAACAATCCTAATGCAATGAAAAAACTGAATTTGTATCATCATTATTCTGGAAAATATTTATTAGACAGTTCGGAAGTTGCAAAAAAGTTAACGGAAGATGGTACTTTTTATTTTAGAAACGGTGAATATAATAATGGCTTGTCAGAAATTGACAGTTTAGAGAATTTTAATACTGCAATCAGAGGATATGCTAACGGGTTGAGGATAGAGCTTATAAAAAAATTCAAAACGTATTATATTGCCATTGCTTTTTATGAAATTAATAATATTATATTTAATGAAGCTGCGAAACAATTTGAATTGCATTTGCTGGATAAATGTATTTTGAGATTTACTTATGATCAATCAAAAGACGATAATCAAGGCCTCAAAAAGTTTTGTAATAAATTCAAGACAAAAACTGGTATAACTCCTGCAGCATTATCTTGCTGGACAAGAAAAAAGGTAAGTTACAATTAAGTGTTTTATGTTTACGTAGGACAAATATGCAAATGTCTGTAGAAGCCAAACATGGAAAAAAACAAAAACCCCGAAGAAGAAAACACGCCGCAGGAAATTAACCCGGACCCCGAACCACAAGATATTGTCGAGCCGGAAGCGCAAGCTATTCCTGTTCATGAAATAATCGTTCCCGATCCTCAGCCTCAAACAAACGATATGGAAGTACACACGCATACGCACCCGCCCCGGAAAAAATGGACGCATTATTTCTGGGAATTTCTCATGCTTTTCCTCGCAGTATTTTGTGGTTTTTTAGCGGAATATAAGCTGGAACATGTGATCGAAAACCAACGGGAGGTTACACTCATGCGTACGCTCACGGAAGATCTTCATGCGGACGAAATAACATTAAAGAATTACTTTAACTGGAGAACCGGCGTGAACCAGGATTTTGATTCGATGCTTGTTGTGCTGGCAAATCACGGCCGGGACAAAAATGTGCATGCTGTTTATGAAAAATCAAGCTCCGCGGTGCTGCGATTCGGGTTGCCCGATATTCACGAAGGAACAATACAGCAATTAAAAAACGCGGGTGGGTTGCGCCTGGTGCGTAAAAAAGACGTGATCAATGCCATCAACAAACATTACCTGGCCATTACGAGGATGAAATCAATATTTGAAACTGAAATTTTACTACGGGTGAAACTGGCGGAATCTTTTGGTGAGATACTCAACGCCAGCTTGCTTGTTAATAAAGATACGCCGCCGGATTCTTTCAGGCTGTTTACAACCGACAAGACAAAAATTAACGGGTGCATGAATAGCATTCTTATCGCTAAACAAATGAACCGAAGATTAATAGTATTACTTGATTCAACGCGTACAAGTACGGTTAGGTTAAATCATTTGATCAGGAAAGAATATGACATAGAATAACCTGCCATTGGTTGGGTGTTTAATTTCATTGCATCAATGCAAACAAATCCTGGAATTCAGCTTCGTTTTGCAACGGGAGAAAAACAGTCTCATTCTGCAGCCGTGTCCTGTCCTTGAATCCCAGTGCAACTGCCAGCCGGAGATTGGGAAAAACAAATTCTTTCATGCCCAGGTGCATATATAATTTTGCTTTCATGTAAGCCCATTCGCTGTTTTCCGGGTCCACAATGCTGTAAACTTTCACCATTTTTTCTGCGGCATGAAAATTACGCGTGTGAAAAGCCTGGTTTGCGTATGTATAACAAGTGAGACTCATGTACCCGCGCAGGCGTTCGCGCATGAATTTATCAGGGCCCGGTTTTTCGGTTGTGAAATACGTTTCCGCGTTTCGCCGCCACCAGGTTGTATCGCGGGCCAGCAGTGATTCGGATAAAAATTGCTGCAGGTCGCTTTCTTTTTCTTCGGCTGCTTCCCATTGCTCCGCGTCTGATTTTAAACAGGGATCATTTCTTATAGCAGCAAGCTTTTTTGAAATTTCCTGGCCAACCTTGTAGGGCCTGGTGGTTTGCGCAGCTATTGCAAGAAGATCATGCGCAAGATCGCAGCTGGATTTTCTTACTGAATCAATGGTTTGCAATACTTCCCTTTCAAATGCTGTTGCCATCAGCGAATCATTTTCCTGCGGAAACCCGTCAACCCGCGAGCCACTGATCAGCAATGCCTGTTCAAATACTGTTGCCGGCGCCCATTCGTGTTTGCCATCATAGACAAGTAATACGCGCGGAAAACGTTCGTTCGCCGGTAATTCCTGGAATTTTTTCATTTCGAGGTAATTCATATCACCCAGCCCGGCAAGACCAAAATAAACTTTACCGGGAAGCTGTCCCGCGGGCGCGGCGGAATTGCAGACCACTCCTTTCACATCCTTGCGGAGAGCGGCAACATTTGCGGCCACACGTGCGCCGCCGGAAAATCCGCACAGCATGATTTCATCTGTATAAACCGGGAATCGTGTCAGCGCTTCATCCACCAGCTCCATGCCAATCGTCGCGGTTTCTGTTGCCGGCATGCCATTTTTAGAAACGTTGGAACCCATGAAAATATAATTCCATTTATCGGCAAGCGGCTTGTATTTTTCCAATGGCAGGCGTCCATCCGCATGCGCGTCAAAGAATATAACAAGCCGGTATTTTTTGCTCTTGTCAAAGCCGGTTGGCAGATAAGCGGTATAATAATTTGAATTATTTGCCAAACAGCTGAGCTCATTCATCCCGGTTTTCAGTTCTTCGCGCGCTGGTGACGTGTTCAGCGAGTCATCCGGCAGTTGAGTTTTCTCGCCGGAATTGCAGGAAATGAAAAACAGGAATAACAGCAGGTAAGGAATTCGCATTTTTTCAAAGGTCATAAAATCCCGCAATAAAAGCCGGTTTGCTTTATATTTCCTTTCAAACCAGTGAACAGATTGTCTGCAATGGTTATATTCGGTGCAATGAACCGGCTGGCCATTCTTATTATTATTTTCCTTCTCTCATCCTGTGCCCGTATCGATGAGGAGGTTGTTTTCCATTGGAAGGTAATAGAATCCGCCGGTGATTTTGCGCAGTTTGTTGACCCGATGATTGGAACAGCCGGGCATGGGCATACGTTTCCGGGTGCGACCGCGCCCTTTGGCATGGTGCAACTGAGTCCCGACACGCGTGTGGACGGAAGCTGGGATGGCTGCTCCGGTTATCATTATTCCGACAGCGTGATCTTTGGTTTTTCGCATACACACCTCAGTGGAACCGGTTGCAGTGATTACGGTGATATTTTACTGATGCCCGGCAAAGGTGAAATACATTATACAAACGGAACAGACGGAAAACGGGGATATGGTTCGCGTTTTTCTCATGCGGATGAAAAGGCGGAAGCGGGATATTATTCCGTTGAATTAGTCGATCCGGGAATTAAAGCGGAGCTGACGGCTTCCCCGCGTGTGGGAATGCACCGGTATTCGAACCCGGAATGGATCGTGCTCGACCTGGCGCACCGCGATGAAGTATTAGCAACGCACCTGGAGGTTGTAAATGATCACACCATCCGCGGTTATCGTTTTTCGAAAGCCTGGGCAACTGATCAGCGTTTATGGTTTTATGCGGAATTTTCTGAACCATT
>DATDOQ010000390.1:0-4593 GCA_035293205.1 Bacteroidia bacterium | reverse complement strand
CACCAGATCATTGAAAGTTTTCTGGATCTGTGAAGGATTGATCGCTGTATGAACTTCGCGTTCGAGGAGGTCGCAGAAATTCTCCGCGTAGGCGCTGAGCTGGTAAGATTTTCCTTCGATGTTTTTATCGAGGAAGTGGCGCAAAAGCCGGTGCAGGGTTTCGTCGTACTTCTGCGTTTCTTCCCCGCGCGCGGAATCCTGCCCGAGTTCGTGGAGTACGGTTTTGATCGTGTCGATGATTACCCTTTCCGTGAAAGTGCGTTCGATCGCGCCGGCGCGGACCTTCTGATAGAGCGCCAGGATGATGAGTCCTTCTTCCTGCCTGGGGACAAGGAGGTTGTAGCGGTCGCGGAGAAGTTTCGGGAAGTGCAGCGAGCGGCCTGTGCGCAGGGCCGGCGGGATAAGAGTAAGCTGTTCCGTCATATGTCTGCAAATTTATCCGAATTCACGAGGGAAAAACGCCGTGTTGAAATGTTGTTAATAGTATGCGTTTCAGAGAGGAAATTGCGAATGGAACAGCTGAAAAGTTTGCGGAATTGTTGAAATCTTTTGGTGGCGGGTATTGGGGAAATTGGTAGGATGGGAAAAGACGATAGCGTGGAAGAGTAGTCGCGGATTACACGAATTTCACGGATTATTTCATATCGATTTAATCCGCGCTAATCCGCGTAATCCGTGGCTTTTTTTGCTACTAGAAATTTCCTTTAAGCGATTTTTGTAAATTTACAATATGAGCCGGTTTTTCGCTGGTAATAAAATAACCCAGAATGGACACCGGCGATCTCTCCCAGGAAGCCTATAAAGCGATCATGATTGAAGCTGAACGGTTCCATCATAGCCTCACACTTCAATTTGGCGTTCGGGCAATGGATTACAGAGAAGAAGAGGATTTTCTGAAAATGGCGGAGAAACTCATTAAAAACCTGAAGAAACTTCCGCTGCCATTGTGGGAGGACGTCTTATTCGATCCGGTTGGAAATCTTCAACTGAAGGATTTTCACAAAACACTGGAAAAGATTTCAGAGAATATAAAAGAGGTGCGAAAAATTCCCGTGAAAAAACGAACGTATGATTTTAGTTAACTTTATCCAATGCAAAAACTCCTGCCCCTTTTTCTTTTGCTGATTATTCAACCCTCGATTTCCGCCCAAACCGGCGAGTGCGGAACGGTTGTCCCTCCGGGTTATGCACAATCTTTTGCGCAGAAAATTGCCGCTGTCCCCCAGCCGGATGTTTCCGGAGGACCCATTGTCATTCCTGTACAGGTACATCTTTTCAGGGATGATTCCGGGAATTCTTCCATAACGCTGCAGGACATTCAGGCCGAGCTGGATTCAGCCAACTTTTTTTACGCGAACGCGGGACTCATCTTTTTCCAGTGTTTGGCGCCCGAAGTTGTGGATGATAACAACCTTTACAATTACGATTATAGCCAGGAAAATTACGTGGTGACAAATCACTATATGGCAAATGTTGTTAACCTGTATTTCGCCAATACAGTCTCAGTCAGCGGTCCTGTTTGCGGTTATACGCATTTTCCGGGCAATGGTCCTGACGCCTGCTTTGTATCCAGTCAATGCATGAATGGCAGCACACTGGCGCACGAGCTGGGACATTATTTTGGGCTGATGCATACGCACGGCGGTTCGACAGCAGAACTGGTGGATGGAAGCAATTGCAGCTTCGAAGGTGACCTGATCTGCGACACACCCGCAGATCCCGGATTGTCGGGGCAGGTGGATTCAACATGCTTCTACACCGGCACGGCAACCGATGCCAATAATATGCCGTACCAGCCGGATGTTTCGAATATCATGTCCTATTCGCGCAAGATCTGCCGGAATTCTTTTACTTCAATGCAGTATTCCGTTATTAATATGACGTATTTTAACGACAGGTATTACCTGGGATGCTCGCCATTGAGCATACAAGAAGAGGGTATCAATTCCATTGGCATATTTCCAAATCCCGCCGTTGATATAATTACACTCACGAATTTACCACAGGAAATGGCCGCTGTTTCCCTCGTTGATTTATCGGGAAGAATTGTATTTACAAGAACAATTATTCCCGGAGAAACTGCGATCATTTCTATTCAAGGACTTGAACCCGGCGCCTATTCTTGTTTTGTGTCCACAACGACCGGAACATCATTCAAAAAGGTGGTCATTCTGCGGTAGCGCACTATTATAGCTAATCATTTATTGGAAATCCTGTTTAATACGGATGGATCAACCCCTGCCAACACAAGTTTCGTCTCCTGAAGTTGCCTTCTCCGATTCAATCGCTCCCATTGATGCGAAACGAAAACTTGTCCTGAAAAGAAAATTCTTTTTCGCGGGCGCGGCACTTTTATTTGCCGGAACATTCGTTTTAGGTATCCTCGCTGGTCGCTCAGTGCCGGCAGGAATTGCTGCCGTTTTGTTATTTCTTCTTGGAATCGGAGTTGTCTGTTATGCTTATTTTGTACTGCCAACGCAGGAGGAAATTTCCCTCCAATTCAAGAAAAAATGTATTCCCCAGTTATTACAGAAACATGGAATTGAAGGCGTATATACTGCTTCTCATGGCTTATCCGTTAATTCCTTTTTAAAAGCCGGACTATATCATCATCGCTATTCGCATTTTGAAAGATATGATGGCATTATCGGCCGTTTTGAAAACCATCCATTTGGATTATACGAACTGGCTGTTCAAATCGCCGGCGGAAGCAATGGGATTGTAGGATTACCCGGCGTATTACCCGGCCACCGGACGATGACAAATTATTTTTATGGCTGGGTGCTGCATATTCCGGTAAAAGATATCACGGGAAGGACTTTTGTTATTCCAAAGTTTGAACGCGCATCCGGCGAGGCAGATGACTGGATAGAAACAACAAGAAATCATTTCCGGGACAATCCTGCCTTCGAACAGGTTCAAAGCGGAAATCCGGTTTTCAGCCGGTATTATGTGATTTATTCAAATGATGCTTCCGAGACAAAAAAAATACTGAATGGCAACAGGTTGCAATTCCTCATCGAAGCCGCAACCCTTTTTGAATCTATTCCTGCTTTTTCTTTTTGCGGCGGCCGCGCTTGCATGCATCTCAGCATCGTTGATAATTCTTTTGACCTGGAACTAGCAACGCAATTTTTTCCACAGGGAATAGAAGAAATATCGGGCCGGCTGAAATTTTTCTGCCGTGCGATAAATGCATTATATGGCCCGGGGCATTGAGGTTCCGGTTTCATTTCTGCCGGATTTGCTGCATAAAAGACATTAGCCGGCTTTTCTCTTCAATCCGTGTGAATCCGTGTAATCCGTGGCTAATTATTATCTTTCGTTTTCACGATAAACCATGGCTGTTCAAGGTCCATTCTTTCCGCTTTTCACCCCGCAAGAGCAGGAAACGCTTCGAAAGATGGAACAGCAGCGCATCGTTCTGCGGCGGAAACCATGGCTCTGGGTCATTTCATCCAGCATTTTTATTGGTGTAATGGGCGTGTTGGCTTCGGTCATTGAGATCGAAAAATATGAAAACAAGGCCTGGCCTTTTGTGATCATGCTTGCGGTTACCGTCATGTTTTTCGGCTCGGTAGCGTGGCTGACATTTAAATTTCCGGAGCTTGAAAGCTTATCCCGCCGTTACAAGCGGCTGGTGCTGCGGCGGCTGGCGCCTAAAATCTTGCCCGGCTGGTCCTTTGCCACTTCGCACCGCCTAATGAATGAAGATATTCGCAAAAGCGGTTTGTTCCGTGATAAAGCAAACCGGATCGCGCGTGAAGATTATTTATTTGGTCCCGCCGGAAAAGTTGTAGCGGAAGTATACCAGATCGCGTTGCAAACAGAATCTGCCGAAAGAAGCTCAGGCGGAATTATCAAGCGCGAAACGACTGACAATCATTTTTACGGATTTTTTTATCGCGTGCATTGTCCCGTGATTTTTCCCTGCGAAGTATGGGTTTTTCCCAAACAGCGAAAAGTGCAGGGTGAAGTGGATGACTGGGCGGAACTGACGCTTTATAAATACACGCAACACAAAACGCGCAATAAATTTACAACCGGCGACCAGGAATTTGATGATCGTTTCACGGTATTCGCTTCTGATCAGCACCAGGCGCCCGCCGTCATCACCCAGTCGCGCCGAAAAAATCTGATCGAGGTTGACCGCATGTTTGCGACGGCCTGCGCTTTTTCATATTCGATGAATAAAGTTTATGTTATGATCGGTTATTCAGATGATCCACTCGACATGGACCTTAAACGGCATATCGACGAAAAACTTTTCAGCGAGCATGCCGAAGAACTGGCACGAATGAAAGAAGTAGCGCTGCTGGTAGTGGGCGACTCGCTAAAGTGATTGTCGTATTTCGTATTGTTTCGCAATTATTCGTATTTCGTACCATTTCGTACCCTTTCGTATTTCCTCCTTCGTCCTTCGACTAGCTCAGGACTTCGGCGGACAAGTCGTACTATTGTATTTTCGCACTCTCGTACCACACACATGGCTCTTAACTACGTCTGGATCGGATTTTTTCTCGTCGGATTTTTTGTTGCGCTTGTAAAATTTATCCTTTACCTAATCGGTTATCCCGAATTCGGCGGCCATGA
>DATDOQ010000389.1:0-7396 GCA_035293205.1 Bacteroidia bacterium | reverse complement strand
ATTCCGCCTGCTGCAACGACGTGATGCCAGGCATCCCAATGGCTTGTTCGAGCATATGAATGGCATCCTTCGTGTTATGGAGATAAAACGCTTTCAGGCTGGAGAGCGTCCGCATGAGCGGGACAGTCCGCGAATCTTTTCCCATCTCGTCAAGCGTGGTGGTCAACTCCACTTCGAGTGACTGCAGATCAGCCTGGCTATAATTGCTCGCGGTAATTTTTTCAAATCGCGTGTTCACTTTTTCCATCCGCGCGCGCCGGTAATTGAATTTCTCTGTTCCCAGCGAAATAACATAATCGTACGCATCAGTCGCCGCGTCAAAAGCATGGTTGGCCCGCGCGGTTTCCGCCAGTTCCATCACCTGTTCACCTTCCAGCTTTTGACGTTTGTCAACCGCTTTTGCCTGGATCAGCGCCGATGAGAAATTTTTCTGCTGCATGTAAAGCCACATGAGCATTTCAGGCCAGATGATCTTATCCGGATCTTTTTGTGACCGGCGGATAAGCTCTGTTTTCAACGCCGGTTCTATTTTATCTTCCGCATCCGCGTCCATTTTCGCCTGCAGGTTATCGCGCACTTGCTTCTGGGTTTTATCGTTCAGCGCGAGCAGGTCGAGATATTCATTCACCATCGACGCGAAATCTTTTTTGAACGAATAAATTTCAGCCAGTTCAATGTGAAAAGCATAACTGCCGTTCAGTTCTTTTCTTCCTTTTTGAAGCGCGGCGATCGCCAGATCTGCTTCATTGATTCCCAGAAAAGAATTGGCAAGATCGATCACATCGTTTGCATTGGTTGTGCTGGTTATGGAATTGATGGCCCCGTTAAATTCTTTCAGCGCTTTGGTTTCCGCTCCTTCCGCGCGGTAAACGCGACCAAGGTCAACTTTAAAACGCAGATCGCCGGGATGCCTTGCCGCGTGCTTTTTAATCAGCTTCTCCGCTTTCCGGTATTCTTTTGTAAATATCAGGCAGTTCAGGTAATAGGTGTAATAAATGGAGATGGGTGTTTTTGCATACAGCTTTTCATAATAAACTGCCGCTTTTTCATAATCGCCCGACTGGTAATACCCGGATGCGAGCTGTTCGTCGGTTGTCGGCTCCGGCTGGATGCTAATCTGCGGTGGCTGGCCAAATACCGGCATAACCATTCCCGCAACAATGAAAATTGCCGAAGCGATAAGCGGAATGGAAAGCGGAATTCTCATTTATTTTACAACAGAATTATTTTGTTTTTTCTGCCAGGCGACGTTTCAGTTCCGCGAGGTAATTATTGATCGCAGGAGCAAGCGTATCATAACCCGCTTTAATAGTTGAAAGCTGCAGTGGCAGATTCTTCGCGCGTCCATAAAGATCTTCCGCCTGCCTTCTTTCAGCGGCTACAGCTGCTTCAGCTGTAAACTCTTTAGCTAATGACTTATTCATCAAATCATGTTCCAGATTACCGAGATTATTAGCGGCCGAATCAACTGCCATGCCAATCCGTTTATGCGATTTTTCCACCGATTCAAGGCTTTTTGCCAGAGAACGGAATTCCGTCAGCAATAGTGCGGTCTTAAAGTCAATTGTATCACCAATTTTGTTAATGTTGAATTGAACGAGCTGTAAATTATTGCGCACTTCCTTGGCAAGGCGTTCCGCCTCCGCTGCATTGGTTATAGCAAGCACAGAATCGGCCGCAGAAAGCGTTTTACGGACTGCCTCTAATTGCGCAAGCTCCTTTTCGTAAGGATTTTTACAGCCGGAAAAGGCGAGTGCAGCAAATGCAATGTAAAAAAGATGCTTTTTCATCATGTATTCCACATTCAATTGATCAGGTCAAAACCGGTATAGGCGCGGAGAACTTCCGGTATGCGGATGCCTTCGGGCGTCTGGTTATTTTCCAATAGCGCTGCAACGATACGGGGTAAAGCGAGCGCGCTGCCGTTGAGCGTGTGCGCAAGCTGCGGCTTTTCACTGCCTTCCCGGAAACGGAGCTTCAGGCGGTTGCTCTGAAAACTTTCAAAGTTGGAAACAGAGCTTACTTCAAGCCATTTTTTCTGCGCCCCGGAATAAACTTCCATGTCATAGGTCATTGCTGAAGCAAAGCTCATATCGCCGCCGCAGAGCAACAGGGTGCGGAATGGAAGCTCAAGATCTTTTAAAAGTCCGGCCACATAAGCGCGCATCTCTTCCAGCACTTCGTAGGATTTCGCGGGATTGGCGATCTGCACGATCTCGACCTTGTCAAACTGGTGAAGCCGGTTCAGTCCGCGAACATCTTTTCCATAGGAACCAGCTTCGCGGCGAAAGCAGGGCGTGTAAGCGCAGTTTTTAACCGGCAGATCACCGGCAGTCAAAATCACATCCCTGTAAATGTTTGTCACAGGCACCTCGGCGGTCGGGATCAGATACAGGTCATCCATGGTAACATGATACATCTGTCCTTCTTTGTCCGGGAGCTGCCCTGTTCCAAAGCCGGAATCCTTGTTGACCAATATTGGAGGTTGTATTTCATGATAACCTGCCGTTGTGGCGCGGTCGAGGAAAAAATTGATCAGGGCGCGCTGGAGTTTTGCGCCTTTGCCTTTATATACGGGAAAACCGGCGCCGGTCAGCTTCACGCCCAGCTCAAAATCGATCAGGTTGTATTTTGACGCAAGGTCCCAGTGGGGCAACGCGTCAGCGTCCAATTCCGGCAGTTCGCCGTGCCTGTAAACTTCTTTATTTTCAGCAGGTGTTTTTCCTTCCGGTACGCTATCGTGCGGAAGATTCGGCGCCTGCACGAGGAGCTGCTGCAGGTTTTCTTCAAATTCATTCAGCAGCGTTTGCAGCTTGCGCTCATTTTCTTTCAGCCCGGCGCTTTTGTTTTTTATTTCATCCGCTTCAGTTTTTTTTCCCGCGCGCATCAGATCCCCGACCTGTTTTGCAAGCGTATTTGATTCCGCCTTGATCGCGTCCAGTTCCGCCTGGGTTCTGCGACGGTCCGCATCCATGGTCGCGACCTGGTCGATGATGTCGACATTGAAATTTTTTTTCTTCAGCCGGCGAATGACCTCCGCTTTTTGATCGCGTATCGTTTGTAATTGAAGCATAGCTTATTGATGGGGAAGTAAAGTTACCAAATCCGGGCACGTACTGCCTTGACTTTAGTTTGTCAGGATAGCGATTGCTGTCATCTGAGTTCTTAAATTTTCTAAAATGTGAAACAAACAGGCATAAAAAAAACCCGCCAACCGGAGCCAGCAGGTTAATGAAATTTATCGTCCGGTTATTCCGCTTTCGCAGGTTCAACCGAAACGTAAGAACGATCGTCGCGCTTCTTCTTGTATACGACAATGCCATCTGTCAGCGCGAATAGTGTATGGTCTTTACCCATGCCGACGTTTTCGCCCGGGAAATGACGTGTTCCACGCTGGCGAACGAGGATGTTGCCTGCAACGGCGAACTGTCCGCCATAGATCTTGATGCCGAGTCGTTTGCTTTCCGATTCGCGGCCGTTCTTTACTTTACCTTCGCCTTTTTTATGTGCCATGACCTGAGTCTTTTTAAATTACTCTTTTGATTTCTTTTTCGTTGATTTTTTAGCCGCCGGTTTTTTCTTCGCGCCGGTTTCTTTTTTCGCTTTCCCTTTCGGCGCAGCTTTCTTTTTCGGCTTTGGAGTTTCACCTTCTGATTCCTCCGCTACTTCTTCGATGTCCTCTTCAGTGATAACATCTTCAGCCGGTACCAGCTCACGCTTGGTCTGCTTAAGGCGTGAACGCTCTTTCAGCTCGAGGATGGAAGCGATTTCCAGCTTACCGTCAGCGGCACTGAGCTTTTCACCTTTGCCGAGAACCGCCTGGATCAGGAGTTCGGTCAGTTGCTGGCGATGCCCGTTCAGCTTGCGATAGCCTTTGCGGCGTTTCTTTTTGAATACGATCACTTTGTCGCCTTTCAGGTGCGAAAGCACTTTGGCAGCAACACGCGCGCCGTCAATGACAGGCGAACCGACGGTGATCTTTCCGTCGTTGTCGATGAGCAGCACTTTACCGAATTCGATAGAGTCGCCCTCGTTAGCCTCAAGGCGGTTCACAAAAACACGCTGTTTCTGCGACACTTTGTACTGGAGCCCGGCTATTTCTACAATTGCGTACATGGTTGGAATTTTATGGTTTTTCCCTTAAAAAGGGATGCAAAGATACGAAATTTCATCCCGGTTTCCTCGCGCAAAAGCATCAATCCATTGCAGGTTAAAATTGTCATTGTCAATTAATTGAATACCAGTTAGTTGTAAATTAAACAGCAGCGGAATTTCTTGCGTATTTCAAAGCCTCTTTTCGTGTTTCCGGCCAATGATCCGTTGCAAAAAACAAACAGAAGATTAAAAGACGCAGCGTGATAAATTCGTCCCGATAATTTGTAAATTGTCCCGCAAAACTTTAAAAAATCATTTTATGAAAAAACTGGCTTTTATTATCGCCGCAGGCATTCTTTCGGCTTATTTCCTTATCAGTCCCGGCGCTTTTGCGCAATCCACCGGCGGAACGACCGAAGAGGAATACAATTACCTGACAAAAGGATATAAAGTGCAGCTCGAAAGCGGATTGGATATGAAGAAAGGTTATACGATGAAGGAATACATCACCTCGAGCTTAAATCACAGTGACGGACAAAGAGACGCGCAATTCAAAGGACTGATCCGCGACGGGCAAACTGCTCCATGCGCCATTCTGCTGATATACAAGCAGCCGGCAGCGGGAGGCACTATTTCGCATTATATCTGCATTCCAAATTCTTCCGCCTCGCAGGATGTTTGGAAGCGCACATTGACTTATATCAACGACAACTTTTATGATAATCCGAAAGCGATGCAAATGATCAGCTGGGGATTGATGAAGTTTTCGTCGATGCAGGTTACGCAGTGAGCAAAAAATTTGCTAATGTGATAATGGGAATAATGTGATAATCCTCCTGCGCTACGCTCCGGCGGACAAGTGGGAAAATGGGAGAATGGGAAAATCCTCCTACGCTAAGGCTTCGGCGGATGAATGGGAAAATTGGAGAATTGGAAAATGGGAAAATGGGGAAAATGGGGTTAATGGGAAAATCCTCCTACGCTACGATTCGGCGGACAAGTGGGAAAATGGGATAATCCTCCTACGCTAAGGCTCCGGCGGATAAATGGGGTTAATGAGGATAATGGGGAGAATAGATTAGCTGGGCAAAATGCAAAAACGATAAAAGACTATGAGACAACTCTTGCTCTGCCTGGCAGCCTTTCTTGCTTTTACGGTTGCTTTCGGGCAGACAACATTTCAAAAAACTTATGGGGGCACAGGTAATGACTTTGCTAAATGCGTTTTACAGACAAGCGATGGTGGGTACTTAATTGCAGGTTCTACTACGAGTTATGGTGCTGGGGGGTCAGACGCGTATTTGATTAAAACAGATAATTTGGGTGGTATTCTGTGGACGCAAACATCTGGTGGAACTGGTGGAGAAAGTTTTAATTCAATCATACAGGCGAGTGATGGAAATTTTGTTTTGACAGGATTAACCTGGGTAGGTTCGGATAGTTTCGAACTTTTAATTTGTAAAAAAAGTATTACTGGAAGTACTTTATGGAGTAAATCATTTGGAATTGTGGATAATGAAAATGGAGTTAAAGTATTACAAACTCCGGATGGTGGATTTATCGTAGCTGGCGGAACATTTAGCTATGCAACAGGCAATCAGGATATTTATCTTATTAAAACCGATGCAAATGGAAATACTTTGTGGAGTAAAAAATTTGGAGGAACGGGTCAGGAAATTATTTTTGACTTAAAACAAACCTTGGATGGAGGATTCATTATTGCCGGGGAAACTACGAGTTATGGACCGCAAACCGGCTTGTTATTTAAAATTAATGCACTGGGAAACACACAATGGTGTAAGACCTTTGGAGGAGGTTTTGGAGATTGGGGCCGGAGTGTTCTCCAAGCAAGTGATGGCGGATTCATAATCGTTGGAGGGACAGCAAGTTTTGGAGTCGGTTATGTAGATGTTCTTTTTATAAAAACTGATTCTAATGGGAATTTACTTTGGAGTAAGACATATGGAGATGCCGGATATAACCAGGGAACTTATGTTTTGCAAACCGCTGACGGAGGATATATTATTGCAGGAGTAACTGACGATATAACCAATGGACTTTTTAAAACCGCTTCGTTGATCAAAACCGACCCAAATGGAGATACTTTATGGGCAAAAAGTTATAATGATTCTTTATTCACCTGGTTATTCTATATAAAACAAACCGTAGATGGGGGATTTATTACTTGTGGCAGCACTTATTATAATGTTAGTGGTCCCAATATTAATTCCGATGTTTATTTGATAAAAACTACACCTAATGGAAGCAGCGGTTGTGATGAAAATAGCAGGAGCTTGAGCATTACAAATCCAAATCTGCCTTATTCTACACAAACTCTTCAGGTGTCATCTGGTGGGGGTAATGCAAGTTCACCGCCAACAACAATGGGAAGCGGTGGCAGTGAAACTATATTTTGTTTTGCAAGCGCAGTAAATGAAGTTGATGTACAAAATCAAATCAATGTTTTTCCCAACCCATTTTCCACAGAGACGACTTTGCAGACAGATTGGATTTTAAAAAATGCTACGCTGACTCTTTACAATTCCTTCGGCCAGGCAGTTAAGTCAATAGACAACCTGTATGGGCCTTCAATTACGCTTCATCGGGATAACTTACCGATTGGACTATACTTCATTCGCATTACGCAAGGGAGCGAAATTTTCTCAGCAGATAAATTAGTAATCCTGGACTAATGCGCGGACGATTTTGACTTTGCAACAATTTTTCAATTTTCAATTTGCAATCTTTAAATCGTACTTCATATTTCGTACTTTTTCGTACTTCGTACTTTTCAAATCCTGCCGAGTATCGCCTTCTCCACTTCTTCCGTTTGCCAGTTTTCGTAAATTCCCGGAATCTCATCCATCACTTCGTGCATGATTTTTTCCTGCCGCGCGCCGCGTTTTAAGGCGGTGGAGTAGCGGATATCAGGCCGGTACGTTACCATCGTGTATTGCGGCACCCATTTATCCGGATGTTTTTCACTGAACCAGGCTTCAATTTTTTTCTGCAGCAGAAATTTCGGATCAGCGGTCTTGTCGCGCATTTCAATAAAATTTCCCAAGGCCAGATCAGCAACCGCATCACCATCGGGTTTTCGAAGTTCCTGGTATTCCTGCATAATTGAATCCCAGTTTTCTTTATGCTTTGAGATCAGCTCGTCTAATACAACACAATCTTCGAATCCTGCATTCATGCCTTGTCCATAAAAGGGTACGATCGCATGCGCCGCGTCGCCGATCAGGGCCAGCTTATTGTCGAATGTCCAGGGAAAACATTTTACAGTGATTAGAGAAGAAGT
>DATDOQ010000388.1:0-3069 GCA_035293205.1 Bacteroidia bacterium | reverse complement strand
GGTTTTGACCTGGTGATCATCGAAACCGTCGGCGTTGGACAGTCAGAAGTGGAAATTGCCGGGCTCGCGGATACTACCGTGCTTGTGCTGGTTCCGGAATCCGGCGACGAAGTGCAGGCGCTCAAATCGGGCATCATGGAGATTGCTGATATTTTTGTTGTCAATAAAGCCGACCGGCCGGGCGCAAACATTTTTGTCCGCAACTTGCACCAGTTGCTGCATCCGCAAAAAGATTCTTCCTGGACGCCAAAAATTGTACAAACGGTTGCCACTCAAAATGAGGGCGCGGCTGAACTTCTGGAAGCAATCAAAGCGCATGGGGAAGCCAGCCGCAGCAACCGGAAACGCGCGTTGCTGTACACGGAAAAAGCCTGGCAGCTGATCCGGGAGGCGCAAATGAAAAATTTCGACAAGGCTGAAATTCAAAAAGAAATTGAAATGCAGATCAGCAAAAACAACTTCCAGCTATATAAATTTGTTTCGGAATGTGTGAAAGCGCAACCTTAACCATACAGGCCGATTTGATAATTAACTTTCGCTCGCTTATCTTGTAGTATTATGATTTTAGAATGTCTGATCATCGATGATGACGAAATTGCCCGGCGTATGGTCAGGCACTGCGTGGAAAGGACCGACTTTTTGCATCTTGCCGGTTCATGTGCCAGTGTGCCGGAAGCTTTAAAGATCATCCGCGAGAAAAAAATCGACCTGATCTTTCTCGATGTGGAAATGCCGGAAATGTCGGGCATCGACTTTTTAAGGACCTTTAAAGAGATCCCGCAAATCATCCTGATCACCGGAAAAAAAGAATACGCCGCGGAAGCTTTTGATTACGACGTCACCGATTTCCTGCTGAAGCCGATCGATTACGGTCGTTTTCTGAAAGCGGTGATGAAAGCGCAGAATATCCACGGTAACATCCAGGTGAAAAAAGAGGAAGACGGAGAGGATGCGCTTTTCATCAAAAAAGAAGGAGGACGTCTCGTCCGGCTTGCCGCGAAGGATATCATCTGGGTAGAGGCTTTGGCAGATTATGTCAATTTACATACGCGCGAGGCAAGGCATACATTGCTGGCAACCATGAAATCGATCGAAGCCCGGCTGCCTTCCAAAGATTTTATCCGCATTCACCGGTCGTATATCGTTCGTCTTGACCAGGTAAAGGAGATCGAGGAAAATTCCGTCATCGTCCATGGCAAAGTTTTGCCCGTTAGCAGGTCGCACAAGGAAGACCTTTACCGAAGGCTGAAATTGTTATGAATTGAATTATTCTGTAATTTAATCGCATTCTTTCCGGGTCGTTCATCTGACCTTAACAGTCGTTCATCGAAAGTATCCACCGGCACATCGGTTTTTTGGGACTTGCAGCATATTTATGCTGATTTTTGCAAGGCGAAAAAAATGGAGCGAACGATGAACGGAACGGATTACAAAAGTGAGCTGGCGGCGCAGAAGCGGGCTATGCAGATCATGCTTATACAGGAAAATCACCCGGTGTACAGGGATTTCAATTTCACCCGGTACAGCGACCTGAAGGTGGCCGAGATGTACAAAGTGTTGGTTGACAATCACCTTCACGGTGGTCAAAGTATGGAGGCGCAAACAAAAGTGTAGGGGTTATGCTGTTTTGTGCCTTCGACAGAGGGGTGTCGCTTCGGCGGTGCCCCTTTTTATTACCTAACCTTCACCCCCACCACCCCGGCTTCTTCACCTTCACCCAAGAGGATTATGCTATATATAAAAGCTTATACAGAATGAAGCGATTTTCTCAAAGTAACAGAAAGTTGGTCTGTTCGCTTCTGTATATCATTCTGTGGGAGCTTGACTGTTACCGGTTAGGGTAAAGAAGCCGGGGTGGTTTAGAGGTTAGGGTGAAGTGTTTTTTTCTTCTTGATCAGGATTTTCTTTAGCAGGCAATCAATTAATTTTAATGAGTCAAACGTGAATTATTAGCCGCGATGGAAGCGAAAAGCCCACAGCTGCGCCGGGCGGTGTGATGGCGCGAGGACTTGTAGCGTACAGCGCGACAGGTGGTCATTTAATGAGCCGTAGCTGCCGCTTCTAATATTTATTCCGTTAAATAGATGAATAGGTTTAAAATTTCGGGAATGACAGTTTACAAAATATCTGATCATGTTAAAAACGAATCCGAAGGATTCAAATATTTATCGAATATATGATTCGCGTTTGTCCGACCCCATCAGGGTCGCATTGTTTCCAGGGAATATTTTTTATAAAATTTTAATTCCTTCAGGATCAAAACCGGCCCAACTAAGTTTGAATAAATTCTTCCAGGATAATTCGCGCTAATCCGTGTAATCTGTGGCTGTAATCCCTGCCGGCTGACGCGAGCCTGTGCGCAGGCAGGCAAGCGTGGCTAAAAAAGACACAAAGATGATAGCCACGAAGACAGGAAGGACACGAAGCAAAGACACGAAGAAGTTTATTCATACTATCAGACTAACCGCAACTGGTAATTCGTTTAATCCTAATCCGCACTAATCCGCGTATCCCGAAGCCTGGGGAAGCGGCTCGTTTTCCCTGCAATTCGTAGTTTCGCATGATCCCGGATCACCGGGCCATTTTTTTATTTCCAGGTGGAACGAATATTCAGCCGGCTTTTCACGCGCCGTTATTTTCCGGAACGCATACTTTTTCTCGCTGTCGCGGGCGGCATGCTCATCGATGGCTGGATCGGCGCGGTCTTTAAAGACTGGTCTGCCGGAGCATGGATGCGTATTCTGGTAAGCGTGCTTGCGCTCATCGCACTGGGCATTACGTGCGCAGATAACACGACAAGGCAACAGGTACGCCGGATGGCTTACGCCGGCATACTTCTTCTTGTTGTAAGCGCTGCCCTGCTCAATGTTTCAAAAAGGTTTGATTACGATAATTCATTAACCTTCATTGGCATTTATATCATCTGCAGCCTCTATTTCCGGAGCGTCCGCGGATTGTTGACCTACCTGCTTTTTGGTTTCCTGGTTGCAACCATCGCCATCGTTGCGGTTGACAAAACGATTATCATGGCGGATGTTTTTTTATTTCGTTTTTTCCTGGCCGGCTTGC
>DATDOQ010000387.1:0-2693 GCA_035293205.1 Bacteroidia bacterium | reverse complement strand
GTGGCCGTTACGATTTACGCCAAAACACGCGTGCAGTTGAGAACAGGCAGGATTCAAAGGCTTGCGATTTCTCCATTGTCGCGAATACTATTGGGAACGGCATTAATTCTTACGCTTGCGCAGATAATTTTCGGGGCGCAGGTGCGTCAGCAGATCGATGTTTTGAATGCCGCCAGTGCAACCCGCGAAACCTGGACAGGCGCGCTTGGCCCGGTGTATCTGTATCATCGTATCATGGCGATAGTTGTTTTAATTCTCAACCTTGCAATTTTCGGTATGCTTCGAAGAAGCAGGCCTTTGAGAAGCGAAAGATGGCTTGCTATTGCCATGCCTGCAATTGTCCTGACAGAATATGCCGCCGGTTTGACACTGCATAATTTTGACTTTCCGGCTTCGATCCAGCCGGTGCACCTGGTGCTGGCAATGATCCTTTTTGGAGTTCAGTTTGGGCTACTGGTGCGCACAAAAAAGGGAAACAGGAGCCAAGAGTCAGGATATTAAATCAGAGACCTTAATCCTGGCTCTTGGCTCCTGGCTCTTGGTTCCCTTGTTTATTCCCCGCGTCTTTCCATTTAAGCGAATAAGCAAGCTGGAAAATATCTTTTTTCAAAAAGTTGAGCACGGGCGCCAGCGAATCTTTATTGGGTGTAGCATAAAAATAAAGCGAGCCCCGGAGAAAATGATGCACGCTATCGGTGAGATAAAACTGCACCTGGCTGGCTGCGTTCCCGCCAAGGGAAACTACCGCTCCGTAAACTTTTTCATCATCCCGTATAATAGTAGAATCCCTGATACCGCCGGCAGCCTGGTCATGCGCTTCAAAAAGCTGCCAGTTCTGGTTGATCAGCTCCCGCAAAATGGAATCATTTGGAACCTGCTTGTAGCTGAGATAAAGCGTGGCCCTGAACTGTCCGAAAAAAATATCGCGCCAGCATGGTTCTGCATTCGGCGCAGCGCTCTTATAAGCCTTTGCGTAATCCGGAAGCGCAAAAATGAAAGGACATTCCGATTCGAAGGAGACATATTTTTTTTCAGGCATATCGATCCGGAAATAGCCGCGCGGTTTAGGCGTGCCATATGAATCATCATCATTACAACCGGCAGCCATCAGGAATATAAAAAAGATGGGACAGAAAAGTTTACCCCGCATCGATCAAAGATAATAGCGCGAATGGTTAATTGAAATCAGGCAGCGGCCTGCGACAGTTGCAAGCAATTAAAACGGCAGATCATCCGGTGAATCCGGCAGCACCGCGGGGTGATTCGGATCAACGTTAGAATCAATGTTTGGAAGCTGCCGTTCCTGCGGATTTGTGGTTGACTGCTGGAAGCTTCCGGTTTGCTGCGGCGTCTGCTGCTGGCCTTGTGGTTGCCCCTGTTGCTGTCCGAACGGACGCTGGTATCCTGTCTGGTCATCGCGGCGGGAAAGAATGGTAAGCACATCGCCGAAAATTTCGGTTGTGTAACGTTTATTTCCATCTTTATCTTCCCAGGTGCGGCTGCGAATCTTCCCTTCGAGATAAACCATTTGTCCTTTGCGGAGATATTTTTCAGCTACTTCCGCCAGCTTGCGCCATAAAACGATCTGGTGCCATTCCGTCTGCTCATTTTTATTTCCATTCTTGTCGCGGAAAGTTTCGGTGGTCGCGATCGGGAAATTTGCCACGCCGATCCCACCTTCAAGATAACGCACTTCAGGATCTTTGCCTACGTTTCCTATCAGGATAACTTTGTTAACGCCTGCCATATTATTTTGGTTAGAGTGTAAATGTTTCTATATGGTACAAAGATAAGGTCTTAATGGGGTTAATGACAATAATGGGATAATGGGAAAATGGGGTTAATATGAATACTGCTGACCCCGACCCCCAACCATCTAACAACCCTCCGGCACCTTTTCGTTTTTCGTATTATTCCTGCCTTTTCATTTTTCGTATTATTTCGTATTTCGTACTTTTTTTACATCAGCACATCAGCACATCGGCACATTATCACATTATCCCATTAGCACATTCATCCCGCCTGCCGCCTACCACTCTACCACCTACTTCTCTAAATAATTTTGGATCGGTACCGGAACCGCCAGCTTTTTGATTTCAGATTCATTTACCTGCTGCCAGTTTTTATTCAGGGGAGCATTTTTTGTCGTGAGCTCTATAAAACGGATGTGCAGGCGCTGATGAGTTAAAATATGTTTTGTGCTTCCAGAAATACCTTTAATTATCACGCCGTTTTTCCGGAAAATGGTTTTCCATTCAGGTGTTCTTGCCAGCGCAAACGGCTCAAGCGCTTTTTTCGATTCGATCAGCGGGAAATCAAAAAGATTTTTCCAGATATCATCCCCGGTTCGCTGACGCACGTAAACTTTTCCTTTCTTCCGGATCACGAGGTAATGGAAATAACGGTCCCTCACTTTTGTCTTCCTAGCTTTAACAGGAAGTTTGTTGATCAAATCTTTCCTGCGCGCATGGCAGGTGTGTAAAAAAGGACAATTCAAACAATCAGGGTTCTGCGGGACGCACTGGATGGCGCCGAATTCCATGATCGCCTGGTTGAAAATTCCCGGATTTTTCCGGTCGAGCAGCTCTGCCGCTAGATCAAGGATCTCTTTTTTACCGGCAGCGCTGTCGATTGGTGTGCTGATTCCGAATATGCGCGAGAGCACCCGGTAAACATTGCCATCCACAACTGGC
>DATDOQ010000386.1:0-3842 GCA_035293205.1 Bacteroidia bacterium | reverse complement strand
CACGTAAGCGCAGATATGCAGCAGGATTGCGAACAGTGAATCAATATGCTTTCGCGGATTTACAAGAAACGAACCGATACACATCCCCCAGGCAAACATGGTCAGGTAACCGAGCAGGATGGTGACCGGGTGGCGGACGAGCAGGTAGGAACGCTGTTCGGCAGGTGTAGCTATTATGAATTTCTGCACGGTCATGATCGGGTAAGAGCCGATTGACGAACTGAAAAGTTTCGAATTATTTTTATGATGATAATTATGGGAGCGTTTCCAGATGCTGGCCGGCGCGAGCATATATAATCCGTAAAGTGTCATCAGCACATCCGCCGCGACGGATTTTGTCAGTATCGCGCGATGCTGGTGATCGTGGTAAATGACGAACATTCTTCCGGCGAGCAATGCAAAAGCTACGCTGCAGACCAGCTTCCCGGTCCAGTGAAAGTTCCAGATCGTTCCGGCAAGAAAAACCAGCATCAGGAGCAGGGTGGAGATGGTCAGCAGCCACGAGAGCGCCCGGTCTTCACATGCAAGCGGACGTGTTTTTTCGATCAGGTACTTCCCCGGCGCAGTTCTCATTATTGCGATTACAGTCTACAAAAATAAGCAAATGCCCCGTGGATAAAGCTCTTGGAACAAGGACAGGTGTTAAAACTTTGACTGGTAGTGAAAAAAAGCAATAAAAAGAAAAAGCGTATCTTCGTTATCCCCCGACCCCATTAACTGAAAAGATAGTGTCATCAATTTTTTAACACCATGAGTTCTTCCGGATCAGCAAAGGTTTTCATCGTAGAAGACAATTTTATCTATTCATACCTGGTTGAATCCATGCTGAAGGATTATGGTGATTTTAAAATAACAACTTTTGGCTCAGCGGAAGAATGTATCGCCCTGCTTGGCAATAACCCGGACCTGATCATTCTCGATTATAAGCTCGGCAGCGGCATGAATGGCCTGGAGGCCTTTAAAATCATCCACGCCAGCCAGCCAAAAGTACCTGTAATCATTCTGTCAAGTCAGAACGACGTGCAGATCGCCGCTGATTTTTTGCAGTTGGGAGCCTATGATTACATTGAGAAAAAAGATCTCGAAGAAGCGATGGAGAAGCTGCGGAATTCAATTTTGAGCGCGCTCGGCAAAAAGGAATAACGGCTAATATTTTAATATTATGAATTTTATAAAAAAGTTATTTAAATCCGAAAATCCTAAAACGGGAATTGTCTACATTATCGAGGACAATGCGGTGTACGGTAAAGCGCTGGAATCATTCATCAAATCCAGCTTTCCGGAAACCCGTGAAGTGAAAGTATTCCCGGTTGGAGAAACCTGCCTGCTGGAGCTTAACCGAAATCCCGACTTTATCATTACCGATTATTTTTTAGACACTAAATATTTTGATGCCGCCACCGGTCTCGACATCATTAAAACAGTGCGGGAGCATAACGATAAAATGAATATCATCGTTCTAAGCGCTCAAAAAGAAATTGATGTTGTTCTTGAAGCTGTGAAAACTTATCATTGCTCTTACATTAAAAAGGATGAGCATGCATTTGACAGGGTAGCCGAGATCCTGAAAGAAGCATCCACGCATCCATAGCTGAATACAGGGCATCTCTAAAAACCTGCCATCTGCTTCGTTGGCTGCGCCACTCAAAATCCTCATTTACATCGGGCAAACTCCGGTTTTTCCTGGCTTGCCGCCCCTTGCTCCGCCGGAGCGCTACGCAAAGGCGCAGTCGCATCTGACAGATTTTTAGAGCGCCCTGAATGTCACAAAAAGATAGTTATTAGAGATTCCTCATATAGTTCAGCGCATTTTTTTTTCTTAAAAGAAATTTATGATTTTCTGTGCTTCCACCGCCTGTGCGACCATAACCAGGATTCCGGCGCAGTAAGCACATCCTTTTCGAGCATACGTGTCGCTTTTTCAGTGATCGTGCCGTAAGCCGTTGATTGAGGTTCGGAAGTCACTTCTTCAAACTCCAGCGTATAATAGCCCCGCCGGATTTTTTTCAGGCGCGCATAGATGACCGGCAGATCAAATTCCTTTGCATACTTTTCAGTGCCAAATAAAACGGGCGTTTCCTGGTTAAGAAAATTCATCCAGTAACAACGTTCCGGACTGGAAGGCGACTGGTCAATAGCAAATACAGTAGCCGTTAGCTCACCTGCCTGGGTTGAAAAGAAATTTTTTACATTTTTTGCCGCCAGCATTTTAGTGCCCATCCGGCCCCGGGCTTCGCGGATCTTTTTATCAAAAAACGAGTTGGTCAGCGGCTGATAAATAACAACCGCGCGATGGCGGATAAAAGAATCAAATCCGGTTAGCAATAATTCCCAGCTATTGAAGTGCCCAACTGCGATGATCACATTTTTTCCGGCCGCGTAAAACTTGTCAATCACTTCGGGGTTGATGGTTTTGATCCGGCGCTGAAGTTGGCTGCGCGAAATGCTGAACATTTTGAATCCTTCGAGAATGGTATCACAAAGTTGGCTGTAGAACCTGCTTTCTACCAGGTGAAGTTCCACTTCAGACCTGTCCGGGAAAGAAGCGCGGATATTTTTCATCACAACTTTTCTGCGGTATCTGAAAACATCGTACAGGAAAAAGCGCAGTATTCCGGAAAGTGCATGCAAAACGGGGAACGGCAAAACCGAAACCGGGAGAATGACCAGATAATAAAGCAGCGCGCTAAGCACGGGAATTTATTTTTGAGGGGCGTTTATGCTTCCATCTCTTGTGCGACCATAGCCAGGTTGCAGGTAAACGGCGGATGTCCTGCTCCAGCCGTTTTGTATGGGCTTCTGTGATTTCAAATTCTGCGGCGACTGCAGGATCAGCAAAAAGCAGATCGGCATTGATCTCGTAATAACCCCGTTTCAGTCGACTGACGGAAATATAGACAACGGGGTAATTTAATTTTTTTGCAAATCTTTCAGCCCCGGGATAAACGGGCGTATCCTGCTGCATAAATCGCATCCAGTGGGCATGGTCGGGATGAGGAGTCTGGTCAGCGATAAACGCGGTTGCCGATGGTGGACCAGAACGCAATTCGAGCATCCTGCGCAGGCTGTCTTTCCTCGTGATCAGCTTAGTTCCGAAGCGGGTGCGCATGCGAATGATCAATTGATTGAAATATTTGTTTTGCAGCGGATGATAAATTACATAAAGTTGGTGTTGCTGGGTGAGGCTGAAAGTATTGCCGCCCCACTCCCAGTTTCCGAAATGACCGAGCACAAGGATCAGGTGTTTGTTCTCGGCATAAAGCTTTTTGAGCAGTTGATCGCCTTCCGGATTCATGCGGCACCGTCGCAGCATCGACGCGCGGCTGATCGTTAGTGTTTTGAATGTCTCGAGAAAAAGATCGCACATGTAGCGGAAATATTTTCTTCGCAGCCGGCGGATCCCGGCATCACCCATCTCAGGGAATGCGCGCGATAAATTCTGGTAAACTACTTTTTTCCGGTAACCCAGCATATGATAGAGCACAAAATATACGATGCCTGAAAAACCATAAAGCAAGGGAAAGGGCAGTATTGAAACCAGGTAAATCAGCGGGAGCGATAAATAATAAAGCAGGGCATGCATGCGGCAAAACTACGAATTGGGTTGGGAGTGCAGCCTGCACACGTTGCTGGCAACTGTTTTACAGGTGAAATATCACAGGTAAAGATTGCGTGTTGTTACGAATCGGGCCACCCAGGCCGCTATTTTCAGGACTAATTTTCATTATCTTTGTTTTTCCTGCCAATGGCGGGGTTTCCAAAAAAATTAAGAATGACAGATTCAGTACAGGAAGGTGTGACCAGTTCCAATGGCATGGAATACAACACCGATCAGATAATTA
>DATDOQ010000385.1:0-4135 GCA_035293205.1 Bacteroidia bacterium | reverse complement strand
GATGGTTCGGAAGCGCACGATTTTTTCTTCGGCGACATCCGTTGGTTTTTTTACGAGAAAACCGGAATCGGCGAGGTAAGCGCCATCGCGCAGGATCACTTTTCTTGTATGCGTAAAATAAAGTTTCGGCAGGGGAATGTCTTCTCGGAGAATATATTGCCATACATCCATTTCCGTCCAGTTGCTGATTGGAAAAACACGGAAATGTTCACCCGGATTTTTTCGTCCGTTGAACAGATTCCATAATTCCGGGCGCTGATTTTTCGGATCCCACTGGCCAAATTCATCGCGATGTGAAAAGAACCTTTCTTTCGCCCGGGCCTTCTCTTCATCACGCCGCGCGCCGCCGATCGCACAATCCACTTTTAATTCCTCGATCGCGTCGAGCAGTGTTACCGTTTGAAGCAGGTTCCTGCTGGCATTCACGCCTTTTTCTTCGGCAACTCTCCCTTTGTTAATGGAGTCCTGGACAAGGCGCACCACCACTTTTGCGCCAATTTTTTCCGCCCACCAGTCGCGGTACTCAATTGTTTCCGGAAAATTGTGACCGGTATCGATATGCATCAGCGGGAATGGAATTTTTGCCGGCCAGAATGCCTTGCGCGCAAGTTGACTTACCACGATTGAATCTTTTCCGCCGGAAAAAAGCAGAACCGGTTTTTCAAATTGAGCCGCGACTTCCCGTAGCACAAAAATGGATTCGGATTCGAGCTCGTCGAGATGCCTGAGCGTATAGTTGATCATTTTATAATCCGGATCATAACCGGGTTTCTTTAATTACAAATTCAAGCAGCGAAGCGGCGCTTGCTTCAGCTGGGTTTTTTTCCGTATTAATTTCCAGCGCTGGATTTACAGGAGCTTCAAATTCCTGCTGAATGCCGGTGAAATCTTTTATTTCTCCCTGGCGCGCTTTTGCGTAGAGGCCTTTTACATCGCGTTCTTCACAGACAGCAAGCGAAGCGTTCACAAAAATTTCCCTGTAATCTTTTTCGCCTATAATTTCTTTCGCCTGCTGCCGCATCGCTTTTGCAGGACTTACGAAGCAACAAATGACGATCACACCCGCATCCACAAACAACTTTGCCACTTCTGCAACCCGTCGAATATTTTCCAGGCGGTCTGCCTCTGAGAAGCCTAGGTTGTTGTTTAAACCGCCGCGTACGTCATCGCCATCCAAAACGCAAACAAGTTTTCCTTTCTGGTGCAATGCCTGTTGCAGTCCGATAGCCAACGTCGATTTCCCGGAGCCGGATAACCCGGTCATCCAGAAAACTTTTGCTCGCTGGCCCAGCAGCTTTTCGCGCTCACTTCGAGGGACCAGCCTGCCGGTGACAGGATGCAGGTTTTTGCTGTTTCCCATGTTGCATGAAAAAGGCCTTTCATAAGCGGAAAGACCCGGCGTTTTGTTTTTGTGAGCATTTGATTATTTGCTCATAAACGTGCACCAAATATAGTGAAAAGGAGGCAAAACAATTGTTTCCGCTGTCATCAACCGGAGATTCTGTTAAGTACATTTGTTTCATAGCTGAATATTTTGCAAACCTATAATTTCAATAATACGCCGGTTGTGGACCAGGTGGGTGTGGAAGAACGCGTCGCCCGGCTGAATGCGCGCAGCATTAAAAAGGGCGCGAAAATTACAGGCCTGAAAATGGCGTTGAGCATGATCGACCTGACCACGCTTGAAGGGAAGGACACGGAAGGCAAAGTGCGGCAACTCTGTTACAAGGCGATGCATATGCACGATGCGCTGCCCGGCATTCCGAAAGTGGCGGCGGTATGCGTTTACCCGGTTTTCGTGAAGCTGGCGCGGCAACAATTGGGCGGATCCGGAATAAAGGTTGCGTCTGTGGCTACTGCGTTTCCTTCCGGTCAATCAACCCCGGAGGTGAAGCTGAGCGACACAAAATTTGCGGTTGACCAGGGCGCGGATGAGGTGGATATGGTGCTTTCGCGCGGCGAATTTTTGCGGGGCAATTACAATTTTGTTCAGGATGAAATTGCGCGGATAAAAGAGGCCTGTGGAAAGACGCGGTTAAAGGTTATTCTTGAAACCGGCGAACTGTCCACGCTCGACCATGTCCGGCGCGCAAGTGAGCTGGCCATGCGCGCGGGAGCGGATTTTATTAAAACGTCAACGGGCAAAATCCAGCCTGCCGCAACGCAGCCGGTAACGCTGGTGATGCTGGAAGCTATCCGCGATTATTATTTTGAGACGGGAAGGCAGGTGGGTATGAAACCGGCCGGCGGAATTTCAACGGCAAAAGTGGCTTTACAATATTTGGTTATGGTGCTTGAAACACTAGGAAATGCATGGCTGAGTAACCAATGGTTCCGTTTTGGCGCGAGCAGTCTTGCCAATGATATTCTTATGCAACTGGTGAAAGAAGCGACGGGTGTGTACCAGGGAAGTGATTATTTTTCCAAGGATTAAAAAAAAACAAAAGGCCACAGATTACACAGATTTGCACAGATTAAGAAAAAAGGCCACAGATTACACAACAATAAGAATAAAAAAAACCCGCATATTGTAAAAGGGGAATAAACAAACTCTAATCCCATACTTTATGGAAAATAATGAAATTGACACAGCCTGGATCGCTGCAGAATCAAGTCCGACATACCGTGACGGTTTGCTGAAGGAAGAAACTTATCAAATAATAGGAATTTGCATGGATGTTCACCGGACACTTGGGCATGGGTTTCTTGAAATCGTTTACAAGGATGCAATTGAAAAAGAACTCCAATGGAAAAATATTTCTTATGAACGGGAGAAAAAATATGCAATTGATTATAAAGGGGTGATTTTATCGCATTCGTACTATGCAGATTTTGTCGTTAACGGCAATATTATCCTCGAAGTAAAAGCGCAGGAAGCGGTTCCGGAAAGCTATTATTCCAGACTTATTAATTATCTGGCCGTTTCTAAATTGGAAATTGCTTTGTTGGTTAATTTCGCCGAATCTTCACTAAAGTACAAACGATTCATTTTTACTCCCAAAGTTATAGGGGAAACCAATACTAAAAGCAGGTCCTGATCTGTGCAAATCTGTGTAATCTGTGGCAAAAATAAATTCTAAAACTCAGCTTGATTTTTCCGGTGTTTGGGATTACGCTCTATCGCCGGAAAGCACAGTGCATGTGAAGGTTGATAAAAAATACAACCATTTTATTGGCGGGGAATTTACAAAACCTTCTTCCGGGAAATATTTTGCCACGATTAATCCGGCCACGGAAGAAAAAATCGCGGATGTGGCGACCGGGAGTGAAAAGGATATTGACTGGGCTGTAAGGGCGGCGCGAAAAGCATACGATAAAACCTGGAAAAAAATTTCCGGCGCGGAAAGGGGGAAATATTTATTCCGCATTGCAAGAATGATCCAGGAACGCGCGCGTGAGCTGGCGATTATCGAAACCATGGATGGCGGCAAACCCATCCGGGAATCACGCGATGTGGATGTTCCCCTCGCGGCCGCGCATTTTTTTTATTACGCTGGCTGGGCGGACAAGCTAGACTATGCATTTCCGAACCGGAAAGCCGAACCGGTGGGTGTGGCGGGACAAATTATTCCATGGAATTTTCCTTTGCTAATGACTGCCTGGAAAATAGCCCCAGCGCTTGCCTGCGGAAATACAGTGGTTCTCAAGCCAGCTGAAACCACACCGCTTACCGCCCTGAAGCTGGCCGAAATTTTGCGCGATGCCGGTCTGCCCCCGGGTGTTGTGAACATTGTTACCGGCGATGGAAAAACAGGCGCGGCGCTGGTCAACCATAAAGGTATTGATAAGATCGCCTTCACGGGTTCGACAGAAGTTGGCAAGCTCATCCAGCGCGCTGTTGCGGGCACACCTAAAAAACTGACACTGGAACTGGGCGGAAAGGCGGCAAATATAATTTTTGAAGATGCCGCCATCGACCAGGCCGTGGAAGGAATTGTAAATGGAATATTTTTTAACCAGGGACATGTCTGCTGCGCCGGCTCGCGGTTGTTTGTCCAGGAAAGTGTCGCGGAAACCGTTATCCGCAAATTAAAAGACCGGATGCAAACCCTGGTCGTAGGTGATCCGCTGGATAAAAACACGGACATCGGCGCCATTAATTCAAAAGTACAACTGTTGAAGATCAACGAATACC